>JAJZDN010000035.1 GCA_021805985.1 Planctomycetota bacterium
GATGCCGCGGCCCCCAGAACAAACAAGGCCGCGGTTGCCGCAAACCAGGGATATTTCTTACGCCAGATCATCTGCCGGGCAATTTCCACCGGCAGCAAATTGGTGTTGATCGTCGCCAGGCCGACGCCTTGCAGCGCCAAACCATACGCCGCGGTCATACCCAGCGCCTGATCACTTAAGCCCGCCGCCATCTTGGCGTCTTCCACTTCAATTTTTGTAAAGCCGTCAAGCCGCGCCACTTCCATGCCCAGATACTGCTGAAGATACTTCTGCAAATTAGACAGGCGGAAGGGATTCCCCATGCCGATAATTTGCTCCACGCGGCTTTCGCGATGGGAACTGTTGTAGTATCCGATGGAGCGTTGAATTTCCGCGACAACATCCGCGAAGGTCGGCCGCATCGCCTGAAAAATCTGCCGGGCGTATTTACTGGTGGCGGCCGTCTTCTTAAGGGATTCCGCCTTTTTGAACGCGAAGCGGAAACTTTTTGCCAGTGATTCGGTAAAACTGTTGCCGCCCAGATTAATGTTACGCAGCCATAATCTTCCCTGATCCACCACAATCATATCTGTATGGTCAGCTCCGATGTCCAGGAAGATTGTCCCCTTATCCAATCCTTTGCCTTCATGAACTACCGCGTTGTACACCGCAAGGGGGGCCAGTTGCAGACCATGAACCGTGATACCCAGGGACTGAAAATCAGCCAGTATCGCCCCCACCAGATCGGTTTTTATGGCGAATATTCCGATTTCAACATCCGGACTATCCGGATTACGGAAGCTGTGATAATCCCAATTAACCTGATCCAGCGGGAAAGGAATCTGCTGTATCGCTTCAAAACGCACAATTTCCGGAATTTTACGCGGTTCCACCGGCGGCAACTTCACAAATCGCGAAAAACTCGTGGCACCCGGTGCACCGATATAAACCTGTTCACCATGCAAGGAATACCGTTCAAGAAATCGCGCCAGACTCTCACGCACGATCTCCCGCCGATCCACATCCGGCTCGCTTAAAAAATGCCCATGCTCAATAACTTCCATGGCCTCAAGAAATACCTTGTCGCCATCGCGGCGGAGCTTAATAGCTTTAATCGCCGTCGTTCCGACATCGATACCCCATGCTGATTGTGAACTGGCCATGAAGACCTCCGGCAAGCTCCGATGCAACCCCCGGGCACCGCGTGTTGAATCAGACTTGATCCGACACGCTGTTAGTATATCTTACGTCGAGCCACAGCTCCACGAAAGTCTACTCCACCTCGTCGCCCGGTTGAGAATCAGGGATCGCCACCCCCGAACAAAAAATTTAACCCGCTACATCGCCAGGACTTCGGTCAAAGGCGCCGCGCAGGCTCGCATCAGTGTCCTTAATAAAACCCAGATTACATGATTCGTCAAGCAATAAAGATTCTATTTTTTTCTTTCCCGCTCCGCGATGTGCGGAATTTGCGGCGACGATATCTCTCATAAAACCCTTTAGATCATGCTGTGCCAGCTTATGGGGATCACAATTTTGCTTATCTTTGCTGAAAATTCTGCTACAATAAAAAACTATGAAATTATATTATCTGCCATTATTGACGCTCACGTTTCTCGCGGCAACTCTGGCCGGATGCCATTCTTCAATCGTGCCTTTAAAGCCTTCGGCATTGGGGCCGCCATGGGCCTTAAGCCGACCTTTGCAAACCGCTCATCCAGCAACTCGACCTCATGCCGCACTAACGCGAGCAGCCCGTCACTCTCCATCGCATCCCACGATTGCCGATAACGGAAAGTGGTTTATCAATGCCCGCAATGGCACAAGCCGAAAAATTACTATCGCCCGTTACAAAAATATCTGGCGACAAACTCAACACCTTCTGGTCCGTATGGGCTATACCATTCAATGGGCCAGCTACCGCCTGGGCGTTATCACCACCCGATACAGAACTGGCCCCGAAATCCTGCAATGGTGGCGCGCGGACGCTACAACCTTTCCCGAGCTTATGGAAGGCACGATTAACACGTTCCGTCGAACCATACGTATTGTTATCCGCCGATCCGCCCATCCGCACACTTTTTCCATCACCGTTGAAGCGCTCGTGGAGCGACAGGAAAACCCCCAGGGGACAGTGGGAAATGTTGCATTTTATGGAGCCTCGGCCTTCGGCAATAATCCGCTGCCCCTGAATTCCCATCATACCCTGGCTTCAGATGGAGGCCCCTACTGGATGCGGGTAGGGCACGATCCGGCATTGGAAAAGAAAATTCTTCATCGCTTATTCCGCAAATTCTGAATTTACGGAGCTAATTGGACAATAGGGCAAGCACAGGCATGATATTCATAACTGGTGTCTTGTGGGAAGAAGAGGCATGAATCAGGGCTGCAGGTCGGCGAGGAGTATTTTACATTATGGGCCAAAACCTGCTGTCCATTTTTAATGATCTCGGGCGCTTGTTGCAATTCCTGGGTAAAAAGATACTTCGGATTATTCTGGCGTGGATTGTTGTTTATTTTTTATCGCAGCTCTTTTCCAAAGGGTCCTGGATGCTGATAGAGCCGGTTATCGGTGCTGTCGCCGGTGCGGTGGTAGGCTGGGAAATTGCGGATAACGCGGTGTCAGAAGCGGGTTTCACGGGGGTCGTTCTCTGGGTCCTGCTCGTGCTGTCATGTTGGGTCCCCATTTGGGCCACGCAGGGGGGCATGCAATGGATTATGATGGAGACCGTGGGATGGAAAATGACCTTTGGGCAATGGATGCTTCTAACCATGGCCACAATTTTCAGCCTCATTGCATCCATCTGGCGAGCTTTGGCTGATGATTGAATTCATTGTAGCGAGGGCTTCAATTTTTCAATATGACGAGGATATTGGGCAGTAAGCAGCACAGTGGATATTGAAGTTTGACTTAAAAAGTCGGGAAAAATTCTGGTCGCTTTGAACGTTGGCCCGGAGTTGTTATACTTCAGTAATGGCTAACGCTGCCGTGATGGCTATCGCCCATCGGGGAGCATCCGCTGAAGCCCCAGAAAACACCGTGGCCGCTTTCGATGAGGCAATTCGACTCGGCGCTCGAGCTGTGGAGATGGATGTGCGTCTTTGCAAAGACGGCATTCCCGTTATTCTGCATGATGCGACGGTGGATAGAACCACCAGCGGCACCGGGGCAGTGGCTGATCTCACGAGACTCGACTTACTGAGACTCGATGCCGGGTCTTGGAAGCATCCGCGTTTTGCCGGCACACGCATTCCGCTTTTAACCGAAGCGTTGCAGGCCGTCAGTGATGACGCCATCGCGGTTTTAGAGATTAAAGAGCCGATCGATCCGAAAATGCTGCGGCGAATCCTTGATGAATTCGCCCCGCGTGACCGGTGGATCATGCTAAGCTTTGAAGACGATATTCTGAAAGCTATCCGCAAAGAAATGCCACATGCGGCCTTGGGCCTGCTAAGTGACGGATGGCAGTCAGATTTACCCCAGCGGTGTGCTACGCTGGAAGCGGGTATCTTGGCGTTGAATACTGCGATTTTGAGTATCGAACGAATCAAGTCCGCCCGTGAAAAGCATCTACGGGTATGGACTTATACTCCTAACGACGCCGGTTCTGTGGCTGCGTGTGCGGCCATCGGCGTGGAAGGAATTATTACGGATCATCCTGAATTGATCCGTCCGGCGGCTAATCGGAGTTGACTGAAGTGTCAGAAAATGTGGTAGTGGAAAAAGTTGAAAAGCAAGTGACCGGCATGCTGGAGATCACCGACAAAGGCGTCGGGTTTATCCGCTCGGAACAGCGAAAATTTAAACCCGTGCCTGCGGATCCAACGGTTTCGGCCGCCCTTATTGAAGAAGCCCACTTGCGCCCTGGCCTGACCGTCACGGTTAATACCAAGCCTGCGGCGCGCGGACCGGCCCCCCAGGTGACTGAAATCATCAGCGTCATGGATCAACCGATGGAAAAGTATTGGGCCTTGCCCACGTTCGGGGATATGACGGTCATTGATCCGCGTGAACGCATCCGTCTGGAAACGCCCGGCGGCCCGGACTCCATGCGCATCATGGATATGCTCACCCCCATTGGCCGCGGCCAGCGCGGACTGATTGTCGCCCCTCCAAAAACCGGAAAAACCACGCTGCTAAAGCAAATCGCACATGCCGTACTGACCAACCATCCGGACATGAAGGTTTTTATCCTTTTGGTAGACGAACGCCCTGAAGAAGTCACCGACTTCCGCCGCACACTTAATGCCGAAGTCTGGGCCAGCAATAATGATGAAGATGTGCTTTCTCACGTTCGCACCAGCCGCTTAGTTACTGAACGCGCCCGTCGGATGGTGGAGTTCGGCCATCACGTGATTATCATTCTGGATTCGCTGACGCGGCTGGGAAGAGCTTTTAACCATTTTGTAGGCAGTTCCGGACGCACCATGTCCGGCGGCGTGGATTCGGGGGCCTTGTTGGAGCCACGGTCTATTTTTGGTGCCGCGCGGAATATTGAGCATGGCGGATCATTAAGCATCATCGCCTCCGCGTTGATTGAAACCGGCAGCCGAATGGATGATTTAATATTTCAGGAATTCAAGGGCACCGGCAACATGGAACTGGTGCTTTCCCGCCGGCTTGCGGAACGTCGAATCTGGCCTGCCATTGATTTGCCGGCCTCTGGAACCCGCAAAGAAGAATTGCTGCTGGGGCCGGAAGCCACGCGCAAAGTCGCGATGGTCCGTCGCGAAATGCTTCAACGCGATCCCGCGCAGGGCATGGATCAGCTCATCCGCATGATGCGACGCTACAAAACCAATAGTGAATTCCTTGCCGCCTTTACGCCCGAGCGCCAAGGCTCCCACTCGGGCCGATCCCGCAATTAGTTCCCCATAACAGTCGGGCAGCAACCGCGGGTGCTTTTCGCAAGTTTGGGAACCGTTTCCGACGACTCTTGCGCTGTTTGCAGGAATCGTAGTTTTTCTTATAATGCTGAATTCCGATGATACCGGGTTGATATGACCGGCGGGAGATCGGGGTTTGGATTTGAGGAGTTGGCGGCGATGCCACATATTATTACTGAACCGTGCATTGGCACAAAAGATTCTTCATGTGTAGCGGTTTGTCCTGTGGATTGTATTCATCCACGTAAGGATGAGTCGGAATTTTCCCCCGCCACGCAGTTGTATATTGATCCTGATACCTGCATTGATTGCGGGTTGTGTGTTGATGAATGTCCGGTTAAGGCGATTTTCCCGGAAGATGATGTTCCGGAAGAATGGAAAAAGTATATCGCCATTAATGCGGAACATTACAAGAAATAAACAAGGTACCTGGGCCTGAGATTTGGCGGAAATGTTTATTGCCGTTGCATCGGGCCGTTACGCGGGATCACGTAGCTGACGGGTGTCGGCCAACCATCGAACAGACACACCGGCAATGATGGTCATTGCTGGTGTTTACTTAGCCTGTTCGCGTGACCTGCAAATTGAGGATTTAATCATGGCTACCACCACTCGCAAACCCCGGTTTCAAAGCTTCAGCCGTCCGAAAATCCGGATTGGCAAAGTCGCCAGCACCGGCAAGGTCTATGTTGATTACAAAGATACTGAAACGCTGAAGAAAATGCTGACGCTCAACGGAAAAATTCAGCCCCGCACCCGCATCGGTGCCGCGGCGTTTGAACAACGCATGATCACCGATGCCATCAAGCGGGCACGCTTCATGGCTCTTTTGCCCTATGTCGGCTCGGCCCAGTAATCACTTCTTTTGGTTTTGTGTTTCGTATTTCAGCGTTTGAAAAGGCTGAAATACACGGAAAGTTGCGCATTTGGCGCATGTTTCCTACGCGCCCTTCCTTTTGCTGATGGCGGCTTGAATCTGCTGATGTATACGGGGCGCATTGGGAATCCATTCCCATAGGCTGTCGGGATTAATGCCCTTATCAACCGCAAAACCAATGGTTCCCAATCCAAGCATGTTTTGCGCGGCCGGCTCAATGAGCCGCGCTTCGGAAATGTGGGCCAGACCCGCTTCGAAAATAGTGGGATGCCGTGCCCCTTTTATGGTAACAATGCGGCAGGTCGTCAGCAGGTACAAATGGCTGGTCCATTCCATTAATCCATAAACGATACGCACTCCAACGAGTGCCGAGGAAATAATCAGGGCTGTTCGCGGCAGCAGGAGATCCCCAAAAACTCCGGTGCGAATGGTTAAAACCCCCAGCAAAATAACAACTCCACAAAAGCGGAAACTGGTGGCGATAATGTACCATAAAGATGGACGAACCATCAGAATGACCAGTTCATTACCGCGCAGCAGCGATTCTGGCGAGAGTTTGGCCGCTCCAGCTTCAACCCGAGCCGCTTCACCAGCAGCCTGATGGGGCCGAGTGACCGTCGAGGGACTCCAGTGGCCTATGGGGCGGCAACGGGTCTTCAACACAGGCAGGTCTATGGACTTCTCTGCTATCATGCCATTAGTTTACCAGATTTTTTCCCGGCAAGTAATTTGGCTTGAGTGCCGGATTGGTGTATTCTGTAGCGCTTTGCCCGATGCGGACAAAAGTGAGATTGTACCAAAAGAGAGGTATCGTAAGATGACCAAGAAGCACCTGTTTACCAGTGAGTCCGTTAGCATGGGCCACCCGGACAAAGTGGCGGATCAAGTATCCGATGCAGTACTGGATTCCCTGTTGGAAGCTGATCCGTTAGCGCGCGTCGCCTGTGAGACCTTGGTAACCACCGGCTTGGTGGTGTTGGCCGGCGAGGTTACGGTGCATAATCAGGCCGCCATCGAAGCGCTTAATCGCGCTGAAGATACGGCCCGTGAAGCGATTCGGGAAATTGGTTACGACGATCCGCGTACTGGCTTTGATTACCGCAGTTGCGCCGTATTACGAGCCTTGCACAGCCAATCTGCGGATATCTCCCGCGGTGTCACCGCGTCGGGTGCCCATGAGCAAGGGGCTGGAGATCAGGGCATTATGTTTGGCTTTGCGTGCAATGAAACAAAATCATTGATGCCATTGCCGATTTATCTTAGCCACCGATTGGTAGAGCAACAGGCTAAACTGCGGCGCGAGGGAGCCATCCAGTGGCTGCGGCCCGACGCCAAGAGTCAGGTCACCGTCGAATACCATGATGACAAACCGCATCGCATTCATACCGTGGTACTTTCCACCCAGCATACCGAAGAAGCAGTTGATGCCAAGACCGACAGCTTTTCCGATGCCGCGCGTCATGAAATTATTGAAAAAATCATCAAACCCGTCATCATGGACGAGTGTCCGCAATTGTGGAACAACCAGATGATTTTCCACATCAACCCCACGGGCAAATTTCTCATCGGCGGCCCGCATGGCGATTCCGGCCTCACGGGCCGCAAGATTATTGTTGATACATACGGCGGTCGCGGCTGCCATGGCGGCGGTGCGTTCTCCGGCAAGGATCCATCAAAGGTAGACCGCTCGGCGAGCTACATGGCCCGCTATATTGCTAAGAATGTGGTCGCAGCGGGCCTGGCCACTGCTTGTGAGGTACAGTTGGGCTATGCAATTGGTGTTGCCGAACCCGTTAGCGTGCTGGTGGATACCGAAGGCACTTCGACCATTGATGAACAGATCATCAGCGACTTGGTGCGCAAAGTGTTCCCGCTTAAACCGCAAAGTATTATCAAGCATCTGAATTTACTCCGTCCCATTTACCGTGAAACCGCCCGTCACGGCCACTTTGGCCGCGAATTGCCGGAGTTTACCTGGGAAGCCACGGACAAGGCCGACGAATTAGCCCGTCTTGCGGGCGTCAAGACCAGCCGGTCCGCTGCGGCTTCTATGGTGTGACAGCCCGCACCGTGATGGCTCCCACCGTTTGCAACACGGGGCGGATAAGGTTTATAGTAATGCTGTGGCTCGATATTCGTGTCGAACCCATCATCGGCGTTATACTAAGACCGGAGTTTTCATGGCGGACGCGTTGCGATGGGGTATTCTTGGCACCGGGACGATTGCCGCCAAGTTTGCAAAAGAGCTTTTAGCCTCGAAGACGGGTCAGATCGTTGCCGTCGGCAGTCGTAGCGCGGAGGCGTCGCAGCGCTTCGGCCGGGATTTTCTCCATGAAACGCCGATCAACCGGCACGCTACATATGACGCATTACTGGCGGATCCCTCCGTTGACGTGGTTTACATTTCCACACCCCATCCGTTCCATGCACAGTGGAGCATTCGGGCGGCAATGGCGGGCAAGCACATATTGTGCGAAAAACCGCTGGCATTAAATTTTGCCGACGCCATGACCGTGGTGGAGGCCGCGCGGGCAAATCACGTATTTCTCATGGAAGCTTTTATGTATCGCTGTCACCCGGTCGTGGAGCGACTGATTCAATTGCTGCGCGAAGGCGTGATCCATGACATGCGCATGATTCAGGCCAATTTTGGCTTTCATTGTGCTGTGAACTATGAGCATCGACTGCTAAACAACGCCCTTGGCGGCGGCGGAATACTGGATGTCGGATGCTATCCGGTTTCACTGGCGCGTCTTATAGCCGGCGTGGCGGCCGGGAAGGAATTTCTGAACCCGGTGCATGTTGCGGCCTCCGGGATTGTTGGAGAAAAAAGCCGGGTTGATGAAATCGCCTCTCTGATCCTTACATTCCCTAATAATGTTGTGGCCAGTATCAGCACAGCCTTACAGTGCACGCTTAACAATGACATCCATATTTATGGCACCGGCGGCAGTATCTACATCCCGTGGCTTTGGATACCGCAGCCCAAAGGCAACAAAATTTTTATTCGCCGCCACGGTAAACCGCAGGAAGAAATCACCGTGGATGCTCCGGCTGGAGTCTACACGCTGGAAGCGGATGTGGTGGCCGCCGCTATTGAAAAGCGCCAACTTGAGGCCGCCTGGCCGGCCATGCGCTGGGATGATACGCTGGAGAACATGAAAACGCTGGATCAATGGCGGCGAATGGCAGGCGTCACCTATGATGATGAAAAGCCTGAAAATCGCCTTGCCCCGCTGCACGGAGGGGCGCTAACTATCCATGAACCCGCTGCGATGGAATATGGCCGGGTTCCGGGGCTGGAAAAGCCCGTGTCCCGGCTGATTTTTGGAGTTGATAAAATCAGCCTTCATGATTTTCCAATGGCCCAGGCCATGCTGGATGATTATTTTCAACGCGGCGGCAACACGTTTGATTCTGCTCATATTTACTCCATGGGTGTTTGCGAAAAGGCCTTGGGACGCTGGGTTGCCAATCGCGGAATTCGTGAACAAATCGTCATCATAGGCAAGGGCGCGCACACCCCGGACTGTAATCCCACAGCTCTTACCCGCCAACTTATGGAAAGCCTGGATCGCCTTAAAACAAATTATGTCGACATTTACATGATGCACCGCGACGACCCCGCCGTTCCGGTAGAGGAATTCGTGGATGTCCTTAATGAGCATAAACGTGCTGGACGTATTGGCGCCATTGGGGCATCAAACTGGAGCATCCCACGCATTGAGGCGTTTAATTTCAGTGCCCGTTCACGGGGGCTGTCGGGCTTTTGCGCCATTAGCAATAATTTCTGCCTGGCTCGCATGATTCGTCCTCCCTGGCCGGGGTGTATGTCAAGCTCGGATCTGGAGTGGCGGGACTTCCTGAAAAGCAATGACATCATTCTCATGCCTTGGAGCAGCCAGGCACGCGGATTTTTTACCGATCGCGCGGCACCGGAAAAAACAGCGGACGCGGAGCTGGCGCGGTGCTGGTATTCACCGGATAACTTCCGCCGCCAGGAAAGAGCCTGCGAATTGGCACGTAAACTGGGCGTAACCCCCATCGTCATCGCCTTGGCCTATGTGCTATGCCAGGCGTTCCCTACTTTCCCGATGATTGGCCCAGCCACCATTGCCGAGACGCGTGAAAGCTGTGAGGCCTTGAAAATAAAACTCACCACGGAGCAACTTCACTGGTTGAATTTGGAAAGATAATAAAAGCATTTTCCACTTTATAATTACCGGCGATATAATCCTGACCATGATTGTACTAATTGATAATTATGATTCCTTCACCTACAACCTCGTGCAGCGGCTGGGGGAAATTGACGCCACGCGCGTCATAGAAGTGGTGCGCAATGACAAAATTTCCATTGACCAAATCGAAAAGTGGCAGCCGGAAAAAATTATTATCTCTCCCGGCCCATGCACGCCACGTGAAGCGGGCATCAGCAATGATGTGCTGAAGCACTTTGGCCCCCGGCTGCCTGTCCTGGGTGTTTGTCTGGGCCATCAGTGCATCGGTCACGCATTTGGGGCCGTGGTGGAACGAAACTATCGGCTTATGCACGGCAAGACTTCGCCGATCTACCATCAGAATCAAGGCCTGTTTGCCGGGCTTTCAAATCCCTTTGACGCCGCCCGCTATCACAGTCTGGTCATCCGTCCTGGTACGTTACCCGATGACTTTACGGTGACCGCCTGGACAGAAGAAAAAGAGATCATGGGCGTGCAGCACAAACGCTGGCCGTTGTACGGCGTGCAATTCCATCCGGAAAGTTTTCTCACGCCGGAAGGTTATACGCTGTTGGCTAATTTTCTTAAAATCCCATCCACCATCGTCTCAAGCCCCGCCAGCGTGGCCTGATCAGCAACCCATGGACTATTCGATTTCGGTTTAATGCTTTTAACGCGTGGGGAAGTGCGATCAATGAAACACACCGTCGGGCCAGCGCCGCAGCCAGGATGGACCAATGGGTTTGACGGCCACAGCGCCGGGTGCCCGGATGTGGCAGCGCTCCAGCAGAGAGCCTTCCTGCAAATATAACGTGCTAAGAGCATCAAGATAGGCGACATTGGCCTGAGCCTGCGCCAAGCGTGCGGAAAGCAGGTTTGATTGCGCCAGCGATACCAAAATAGCAGTGCTTTCACCCACTTTAAATTCGCCCTGGGTGGCGCGTAATGTTTCCGCTTGCGCTTCAGTTGTGGCTGCGGTTGCAGTAATCTGCTGGTTGTCGGTCTGGGCCTGAATGTATGCGGTGCGAACGCTTAGTTCCACGCTGCGAACCGTATTGGCCAGCGCGGCCTCTTCCTGATCGCGACTTAGAACCGCGCTTTGATAATTCGCGGTGGGAGTGCGATTAAAAATCGGATAATTGAACGACAGGCCTCCGACAAGCTGATAGGGTGACCCGTTAAGATTTTCACTTGCCGGACCAAAAGACTCGGCGTAGCCGGTTTTTCCAAAGGTTATAAACATGTTCAGCACCGGCAGCAGACCGTTGCGGGTTTGAATCACCGATAAATCTCCCTGTTCGATCTGCAAACGGGTCTGATTGAGAACCGGACTCATTTTCAATGCCAGTTCTGTATGCTCCTTCAGCGGTGCGGTTGGTCCCCCGGGCATATAGGGCAACGTGGTAAGCTGCAGATGATCATGCCAGAAAGGACGATCCGTCGGTGCCACCAGACTCAACAAATTAAGCCGGGCGATTTTCATGGCACCGATCGCGCTGACCAATTGTTCACGTGTTACGGCGGTCTGGGCCACGGCAGACGCGAACTGCGCCGGCGAAGTGCGGCCTACGTGGATAAGTTCCTGGGTTTGAGCTTCCTGTTGTTTTGCAACGCTCAAAGCGGTTTTCAAAATGTGCACATTCTGTTGTGCCAGTACATACGCCCAGTAGGCTTGGATAATATCATCGGTAATGGTCAGGGCCTCACCGCGCAGCTGATAGTCTGATATTTTCCTACCGATCCTTGCACTTTCAATTCCCGCCAGGTTGGCCTGCAGATTGCCGCCCTGCAAGAGTGCCTGCGTTACAGTTATTGAGCCATTGACCGTTGTAGATTGACCGCCGCCATTCTCACTGTCGTTGAGTCCGGAATTCATGGAGGTAGAAATAGATGTGCCGGTGGGCAGTTTTTCACTCAGGCCGACATTGGCGTTTCCGGAATCAGTGGTGCCAAAATGCTGGCTGCCGGGGATATACCCGCCGCTGGCAGTAACATAGCCGCCGCTGGTAGGCACACGATTTTTAGAGGCCTGAACACCGGCTGTAACCGTCGGATCAAACGCGCCGCGCTGGGCCACAATTTGTTCCTCGGAAAGTGCGGGATTATATCTTTGCACCAGTAACGTGGGGTTATTTTTTAAGCCAATTACCAATGCGTCGGCCAGTGACAGCTTGATAAGTTTTCCGCTGCTGGCAAAATGGGCGATCGGCTGGTTCGTGGGTTGTGCTTCGCCCGGCGGCAAAACGGCGTGCAGCTCTGTTACAGATGTCCGCGTGGCTGCACCGGATTCAATAGCCTGCTGATGGGTGATCGCGGCGTGCTGGTAGTTTTCAAAGCCCCCGGAATCAATACTGGCGCAACCGCACAAACTTGTTATCACGCCAAGCGCTGCCGCCGCACATACGGACCGCTTGACTCGTGAATCATGGAGAAGGCGCTTAGCGTTTCGGACCGGAGAAAACCGTTTATTCATATCGGAGAGCCTCAATGGGATTAAGCCCGGCGGCACGTCGGGCGGGGTAATAGCCGAAGAAAATACCAATCGCGGCGGAAATGGACAGCGCAAGAATGACCATGTGCGGTTCAACCTGTCCGGAAAAATTCCGGAACTTGACGAAATGGGCCGCCACCACGCCCACAACCACACCAATAAGTCCGCCCAACAAGCTCACCAGCACTGATTCAATTAGAAACTGCCGGAGAATATCACGGCGTCTGGCACCGATAGCTTTACGAATTCCAATTTCCCGCGTGCGTTCGGTAACAGTCACCAGCATAATATTCATAATGCCGATTCCGCCGACCAGAAGCGAAATCCCCGCTACCGATCCCAGGAACATGGTAAACGCTCCACCGATATTATTGGCCATTTGAATGACCTGCAATTGATTGGAAATCCAAAAGTCATCTTCATCGCCCTGGATCAGCGAATGTCGAATGCGGAGAATCTGTTCGGCTTTATTCTGCACGGGCGTAAGGTCTACGGCATGGTCCACCTGCATGTCGATATGATTTAACGCTACCGCCCGGCCCATGAGTTTGGTCATAGCGGTGCTGTAGGGCATCAGGACCTGATTGTCCGGATCAAACCAGCCGTGACGGCCTTTGGGCACCAATACACCGATAACCTGGAATCGCTCCGTGCTGATGGTAATCGTATGGCCCAGCGGGTCTTGTGATCCGAACAGGCGCGTCGCCGTTTCCGGCCCAATGACGGCCACAGAGGCCCGGTCACGGGCATCAAAATCGTTGAACATGTGGCCGCTCTGCACCTGAAAGTCATGGATGATAATATAGGTTGACGCGCATCCAACAATATTGCAGTACGTTTCATTGGTGCCCCATTTTACGGGATCCCCCGAAGTTACCACGGGCGAAACGTATTTCACGCCCGGAATCGATAGCATAGCGTGGGCGTCGCCAAGCGTCAGCGGCTCGGCAGAACCGTTGAGCACCGGAGGCATTTTGGGATTGTGCGGAAAGATAGTAATGGTATTTTTTCCCATACGGGAAACCCAACCGAGAATGCGTGATTTGGCACCATTGCCCAGCGCCAGCATCGCGATGACCGCCGCTACACCGATAATCATACCCAGCATGGTCAATATGGCTCGCAGCTTATTGGCCAGCATGCTGCGTAAGGCAATTTTAATTGTTGTCCAGAAAAGCATGGTTAACCTCTCAAAAATCAGTGGGGGTGCGGCGTCCACATGCTCGATGCCACGCCTAGATGAATCAACACTTTCTGCCCGGCCTTTAGCCCGTGTAGCACCTGCCAATCCAGATCATTACGTTGCCCGAGCGTGACGGGCTTAAATATCTGCTTCCCATCCGGCAGTACGACCGTTACGTTATCTTCGTTATTTTGAATTACCACAGCCTGTAATGGAATGTAGACCACATTGGGCAGTTTATCAGCGAAGACATCCACATTGGCGGTCATGCCTGGTTTGAGCAAATCCTTTTGCGAACCTAAAACTTCAATTTTTGCCTGAAAGGTGACAACATTGCTGGTAGAGCCGCTGGTGCTGCTGGCATTTTGATCTTGAATGGACTCCGGAGCAATCAGTGCTACGCGGCCAGGAAATACGACCCCTGGTGCACCAGCGGCGGTAATTTGCACTTTATCCCCGATTTTCACATGATTGATATCACTTTCATTAACCGTCGTGTTGATATAAATATGGGATGTATCCACCAGGGTCATGACGGTTGTTCCACCGCCGACATTATTGGTGGCGGACGCAATAATTTGCCCCTGCTGTACATCCACATTGGCGACGTAACCGGTAAACGGTGCCTTCACCTTGCAGTACCGCAGATTCGTATTGGCCTGATCCAGATTGGCTTGCGATTTTTTAACCGCGACTTTATCCAGATCCACATTAAGTTTCTGCAACTTGACCTGCAGCGCCTGCTGTTTGAGCTGACTGATCTGCACTTCTGCAAGGCGCTGGGCCTGCTCATCTCTTACCAGCGTGGTGTAATCCGTATCGTAAGTCTGTTGTGCGGCAAGATTTTCTTTTAATAATGTAGCGTCGCGCTGCACATTCAACTTGTCATTTTTAACTTGAGCTCTTGCTGAAAGCAAATTTGCTTCGTCGGTTTGACGCGTGGTAATCAGGCTTTGTTCGGCAATCTGATAACTTAGTTCAGCCGTGTTCAATGTCAGTTTGGCCTGCTCAAGATCCTGCTGAGCAATGGTGACCGCCTGCAGTTCCAATGTCGGATCAACCGTCAGAATCACCTGCCCCTTCTGAACCAAATCTCCGATTTGAATCTGTTCATCAGGGTGGCTGGCACTTAGCGGCAGGCTGGTAATTTTTCCCCCTGCCTGGCATTTGATATCTACAGTTCTGTTGGCCAGCACATTACCAGTGGCGTACACATGTACGGTTAAGGTACCTTTTTTGACTACCGCTGTACGCACTTTTTGTGCTACTGGTGCGCCCGTGGCGTGGTAATGCTGGTACGCGGCCGCGCCGATAACCACGACTGCGATAACTCCGATGAGTATTAAACCTTTTTTCATCCGTACCTGTTCCGCGTGTCGCGGCTCCTTTATTGGAAATTCCCGGAATCTATTTTGCTGAAGCGCTCCGACTGTGGGTCTTAAACCGCCTGGGCCATCAGTTCTCTTGCTGCGCGATTATGCTCGATAATATCGACAATCTGGCCGTCCCGAATCTGCACCTCGCGCCGGCAATGCCGGGCCACATTCGAGTCATGGGTGACAATGACAATCGTGCGGCCCTGGTCATTAATTTTGTGAAACACGTCCAGAATTTCCCGGCCCACCCGCGAATCGAGATTTCCGGTTGGCTCATCCGCCAGAATAATCGCCGGGTTTGTCACAATCGCCCGGGCAATTGCAACACGCTGCCGCTGGCCGCCCGAAAGCTGCGTAGGTTCATGATGCATGCGATCCGCCAGGCCCACGGCCTCCAAGGCCTTCCGTGCCGCAGCCTTGGCGTCTTTATGCGCGGAATACAAAAGCGGCAATTCAACGTTTTCCAGCGCCGACAACCGGGGCAATAAATTAAAATTTTGAAACACAAACCCAATCAGACGATTACGAATATCCGCCAGTTTATCGCCGGTAAGTTTGGAGACATCCTCGCCGGAAATAATGTACGTCCCGGCGTCAAAATCATCCAGGCACCCTAAAATATTCATCAATGTTGACTTACCACTGCCCGACGGCCCGGTGATTGCCACCATGTCGCCTTCTTCAATCGATAAATCAACCTCATTGAGGGCTAGAACTTCAGTTTCGCCCAGCATGTACCGCTTGACCATGCCGCGAATTTCCAGAAGCGCAGATTTATTTTTTAATTCAACCATGACATTAACCCGTTCCGGATCTTTTATGCCCTTAAAAGGACAACCTGGCCATATGCCGTGAGCTTGCGCATAACCGCAAATCCACAGTATACACGCTTATCAATAAACTTCGCCACGCGACATCGCGCCACCGCCGCCGAAAAACCGGCAACACTTATCCCTTGCTGGTATAACGGGCCAGATCACCGGAAGTTGCAGATGCTGAAAAGATATTTTTCAGTATACGATGCGCATAAAGCCTACTACTGCCACGCTGGGATTCCACGCACGCTCGCGCCCGCTGCCCCACCGCATGCGCCTGGTCCGGATGCTCCAGCCAGTTTTCCAATACATTCTGTATTTCCTGAGCGTTTTTCACTATGGTGCCGGCACCCCCGGCCGTCAGCAACGCCACCGTATCGGAAAAATTAAACGTGCTGGGTCCGAAACAGCACGGTTTGGCTAGCGCCGCCACCTCAATCATGTCACTGCCACCCAAGGCCGCCATCGAACGTCCGGAAAATACAGCAAATGCCAAACTATAGAGCTTCTTAAGCTCCCCCATGGTATCTAATACGATCACTTGACCACTTTGGATCGGTGCCAAGGCGTTTCCGCTAACATCAGGCCGTTGTGTGCGCAAGACTGGTTCCAGGCCCGCCTGCACAATAGCTGCGATTACTTGACCGATAACCTCCGGCTTGCGCGGCGCGATCGCGAGTCGTAAAGCGGGCCACTTTTTTCTAAGCGTTTGGTATACCGGCAAAAGAATGTCTTCTTCGCCGGGGCCGGAAGAGCCGGCTACAAATAATTTGTGATCGCTCTGAATGCCTAACGCCGCCGCCATAGCCTGCGCTGCGGGAATTTCATCGGCGAAATCCGCACTGTCATATTTCATGCTGGGGATGACCTCAATGCGCGATGCCAATGCCCCCAAATGCGTGAATCGCTCGGCAATTTCCGGTGTTTGGACACTTACATGATTCACCTGTCGCAACATCCTTTGCATCAGGGGTCGTATGACGCGATAACGCTTAAAGGACCGGGCGGTCATTCGCCCATTGATAATCTCAACAGGAATTGACCGGCGGTGTGCCAAGGCCAGAAAATTGGGCCACGTTTCCAGTTCCACCAAAGCGATGAATGAGGGATTTACGGTGTTGAGAAATTTTCGCACTGCAAACGAAAAATCCAGTGGATACCGCACCGCCACCACCCGCGATCCCGGGTGCGCCGGATACAAAGCCAATGCCCGCGCCATGCCCGTATCCGTGGTAGTGGAAATGATCATCATCAATGTTTGATCGCCCTGCAGCAACTCTTCCACGAGTTTGCGCGTGGATAACAACTCTCCCACCGATACGCAGTGAATCAACACGCGCTTCTGGCCGCCGGCGGCCTGCAAAATTTTGCCAACGTCATCCGAAATTTGCCCCAGACGGCCTGCCCAGTCCGTGCGATACTTGCCCGTTTTTCGGCTTTTTATCAACAAAAACGGAGCTGCCAGCAGCAGTCCAAGGAAGTATAAAATGTCCAGAATCCAAGGCATATTCCGGGCATGATAAGATATTTTTCCACTTCCGGCATGGTTGGCCCGAAGTTATTTCGATCTACCGGGGCTAACCGCCGGGGAAAATTGATTCAAGAGTTGCGTAATCTGATCGCGTCGGATTGAATTCAGCCAGATTCGTGAGCCGTCGGCGCTGCAATCCACCCATTCCAGTTGGCGGAGATAGGCCAAGGTAGGTGTCAACGTCGCCGGCTCTTCTCCGGGCTTCAACAGATCGGCGGTGGCCACTCCCCGATCCCGTGCTGCCAGCTTGACCAAAACTTCCGAAGCGCGAGCGCGGTCGGTATTCCTGGAAAGAATCTGTAAGAGTTTTCGTAAGGGCAACGCCCGCACGACCATACGAGGTCCGAAAAAAAAGGGGCGAAACAACCAGTGCTCCACATCCGCCTGATCATCATTGAGTTGCGTTCCCAATGGCCCGAAACTTTGTAAATCCATTTCTGTTTCCATCACGGAAACTACCCGGCGACCATCATCATCTTCACGCGTGCGAATAATGGCCGCATCCGGGGCAATGTTCGACTTTTCGCGCAGCAGGAGCAGAGGGACAAACAACACCGTGAAGAAAAACACCCAGGCCAGCCAGCCGAGCCACGATCCTGATCCGCTGGAAAATTGCCGATAGGCAAAATAAGCCAGGGAGCCTAACATCACGGGCAATATCAAACTCAAGGCTACGCCGATAACCAGCATCCAGAGCAATTCCTTGTCGCGGGATTGTTCCCGGCGCTTGAGTATCGCGGCAACCGCAACTAATTCCATTCCAGCCATTTTTGCATTGTCGATAAAGCGGTGGCGGGAATCAAGTGTGTCACAAGCATTTTGCATAATTAACTTTTCGGCTCAACCCCTGCTGCGCCTTGAGTAAGGGGCATTAATTTCCCGCTATCCTACCGGTTGCCGCCCGGGCCGCCACGACCAGCTAGTCGCCGAGTCGTCGGGCGAAAAATCCACGGCGGCGTAGGTTCGATAGCGGCTGCAGGCGTCGTGCGGGGTGGCGGCCTGCATGGCTTGTTCGGTTATAAACTTGGCTTGGATTTCCAAGGGGGCGTTGCCATAGCCAAATTGCAGACAATCGTTGACGTAGCGTTTGATATAATTTTCGGATCCCCCCAGTTCTTCCATTTGCGCCACATGCACCAGATGGTGCAGGAGCACCGCACGATCTTTCGCGTACATTCGCCGGATAATAATGCCATAGCCGAAGGTCATAGCTCTGCTGTCGGGGCGAACCAACTGCAATCCGGGAGCCAATTTTTGCATTAACCCAATGCCGTGAATTTTAATTTCGTCTACCGGAAGTATGCGAACTCTGCCCGGATTTTGTACGCCCGCCAGTCGCGCGTCTCTCGCCTGTGAAGCGGTCAGGGCAGCGCCGCTTCGCCGTACCGTGGCTTCTTCACAGACAAACCACCGCTGAATATGCGGCACAACAACGGGGAACAGAGATGCAAAATCGGCACTGGCCATATAATTTTACTCCGATGCAATGCGAACTCGCGATTGAATCTACCTGATGTTTATCGGCATAATCCCATGGATGAATATTAGAACATTGTCCGAATATCCGCTTAAAACGGCCCATAACCGCCGGGAATTGCTTCTTGCCACGAGATTGGTGGATAAAGTGATTGCTTACATTTTTCAAGGCACCCCAAACAACTGGGCTGACAATTCTACTCAAAGAGATTCACGTGTACTGCAGTGTCGGCCGCGCAGCTGGATGCAGTGACCGGGACAAACTGGATGGGGTGATCCTGCGGCATGCACGTGCCTTGGTAACGTGCCGGTGCGCGATACGTGTTTCTTGGAATTTTTGCTACCGCTTGGAATCTGATAGAATTTGCCTCGATGAACGTGATAGTTAAATTATCGCCCGTATTAAAAAATGCCAGCCTTTTGCGGCATGGCCAGCCGGTGAAGCGCCGGGCGTTTTCCCTTATTGAATTGCTGGTTGTCATTTCGATTATCGCCGTTTTAATTGCGTTGCTTCTGCCCGCTTTGGCTATGGCCCGCCGCGCGGCCCAGGCTACGGTATGCGCCTCTAATTTGCATGAATTCGGCGCAGCCTATATTGAATACTTCACCGAAGAACAGGCCCATGGACTGCCTTATGACCCGGACCTGCCCAACATGTACTGGCTGGAAATGCTGGGGCCTTATTTTGCCAATCAACCGCCGGTGTTTCAGGATCAGAATACCGCCTCCTATATTCCCCCTGTTGAGCAGGCAGCCCTGATATGCCCTAGCACGCCGAATCGCACGCTGGCACCCGGCTCAGCTGGATATGGCGATGCGTTTACTACATGGGGTCCGGCGGCCTGGTGGAACAAGCCCACGATCACGGGGCATTTCGGCAGCTATGGCATTAATGCATGGCTCTTTGATACGTCTTTAGTGGCCTCCCCAGCCGACCCCAAGCCCCTGTCCTGGTACACGTTCCATCAGCTTCTGGGGTTGCAGCCCTATTTCAGTTACAGCGATCAGATGCCCGGGCCGCAGACGCCCGTATTTGCCGACGCCATCTGGGCTGACACGTGGCCCGACAGCAGCAATCAACCGCCCCAGTTGCCTTATACGCTTAATACCGGATATCCCACCGGTGCTCCAAAAGGTCCCGGCGGATTGGGCCGCCTGTGTATCGATCGTCATGGTCGAGCGATTAATGTTTCGTATGAAGACGGCCATGTGGAGCGCGTGCCCCTGCCGCACCTCTGGATGCTGCGCTGGTCCGCCACATCGGTACCGCGACAGGTTGTTATTCCGTAATGGCGGAGAGTACGTGCGGTACATTTAGTAAATGCAGTATTGGCAGTAGCGTCAGTATATTCGGTATATTCAGTAGCGGGCGGTGCATTCGTTGGGAAAAAGAGCGGCGGCACCGCTTCCAAAGCCTTCCAGGTTCCAGGTTATATTCAACCTGATTTCCGTATTCTTGCGCTTTTACGTGCTTGCAGGATCAGTGCAGGTTTCCCGGCATGGTTAATTCGCCCACGCCAAGACGATGGTGACGAACCACCATGACGCGAACCTGCCCCTGGTCGGGCAACCGCGGTAACAGGGCACCCAGATCAGTGAGGGTTCGGATGCGATATGGACCAAGCTGCACCAGAACATCCCCCGGCTTCAAACCGGCCTTGGCCGCCATGGAGTTGGCATTCACCTGCGTAATAAGCAGGCCGTTTTTCACGCCGAGACTAAATTTTTTCCCCAGTGTCGGCGTTACCTGTTCAATGATACAGCCCATGACTTTTTTTACGGCCCGGACGATTCGCTGCACCCGCATCTGGGCCGGTGTCGGCGGAGCCACGCTCACGGGGTAGGTTTTCTTGGTGCCGTTGGAAAAATCCACCGCCACGGTTTTTTGCCGCAACGTTACGTTCAACAAAGCCGCATAAGCATCGAGTAAATTCGGCGTGGGAATTCCGTCTATCGATACCACCGTCGGGCCGTGCGTGCCGGCAATTACCACATGTTGATCAACGGTGGCCGGCAAATGAAATGTTCTCTGGCCTGCAAAGGTGACGGGAATCAGCACACCGTTGGTGATTTCCGGGTTCATCAGCGTGCTTATAAGCTGATACAAGCGATTCACCCCGATGGCAAAGCCAATATTTTGTGCATTACCACGGATGGCGGTATTGATGCCGATGACCTGCCCATACGCATTTAACAGTGGACCTCCGGAGTTGCCGGGATTAATCGCAGCGTCGGTTTGTATCAGGTTTTTCAGCGGTACCGGATTGTTAGGCTCGTGAATCTCCCGGCCGATAGCCGAGACAATTCCCGTACTGACACTTTGACTGAATCCGAATGGATTTCCCACGGCGATCGTAGGTTCGCCGATCATCAGTGTTGATGAATCGCCTAGAGTCAGGGTTGGAAAAGTGTGGCTGGAGGCAGCGTTTATTTTCAAAATTGCCAAGTCCGCCTGCGGATCACTGCCGACAACATGGGCGGCATATTTTTTTCCGTTGGATAATGTCACAGAAATCTGTTTTGCCTGGTCTACCACATGATTGTTGGTCACCACGTAACCGTTCTTTTGAATAATAAACCCGCTTCCCAGAAAATCGGCGGGCGTGCGGACAATTTCTCCAAACCCCGGCGCTAAAAACATGTTGGGGAAAACGTTGACCTCACGCGCAATGATTTTTTTGGCCGTAATAGACACAATGGCAGGCTGCGCGTGATGAATAATCTGAACGGTAATCGTATCGCGTAAATTCGCAGTATTTACATGGGGTTGCCACGTCGCCGCGAAACCAGCGCCCGCCGGTATCAGTGTGGCAATCATAAGGGCCGCCAGAATTTTGCTCACGCGCATGAGTGTATCTCCAATACTATCGTTCCTGTATGTCATACAGCATCGGCGCGCATGAATCCAGTAACCGACTTAAATTATTAATCCCACGCGCTACAATATCGCTGCCTGCCGGGCGTCTGCCCGGTGCCTGTGCGTAATGATGCGCCCTGCGGTATAATTTGCACGCGGAATATTTAGGAGGCACCATGGCTGCATCGGCACCAGTTGCATCAACTTGTAATGTTATGGATATGGTTAAATCATTTGCGTTGCAAACGGATGATTTTCTTCGCGTTTTTCTCTCGCACGTGCCTGACGCACCACCGATCCTGATGGAATCCATTTCCTACAGCCTCTTTGGTCCCGGAAAGCGCATTCGCCCCGCATTGGCCATGTTGTCCTGCCGGGCGGTAGGAGGCGATGCGGCGACGGCTTTACCGGCGGCCGGTGCCTTGGAACTCATTCACTGCTTTTCGCTGGTACATGATGATCTGCCCGCCATGGACAACGATGATCTGCGCCGCGGTAGACCCACCAATCATAAAGTTTATGGCGACGCCGTAGCCATCCTGGCGGGCGATGCGATGAACACTCTGGCCTTTGAACTTCTGGCAAGCCACGTGCCCGATCCCGTATTGGCCATGCGACTGGTCAAAGAATTGGGCCTGGCTACGGGAGCTGCGGGCATGATCGGCGGCCAGATATTAGACACATGCTACCCGGCGGAAAAATCCAAAGGGGCCAATGGCTCATTAACGCATTTGCAGCGCATTCACCGTATGAAAACCGGAGCACTTATCAACGCCGCCTGCCGCATGGGGGCCTTATCAGGCGGTGTTTCTGAGACCGATTTACACACCGTTGACGCCTTAGGGCGAGCCGTAGGATTAGCATTTCAAATTGTAGATGACGTGCTTGATGCGACTTCCACTGCGGAAAACCTGGGCAAAAAGGCCGGCAAGGATGCCGCTATTGGCAAACTGACCTATCCTTCGCTTTTGGGCCTGGACGAATCGCGCCAACATCTTGCCAAGCAGGTTCAAATTGCCCAGGACATGGCCGCCCGCCTGGGTCCCGCCGCCCAACCCCTGGCCCAACTGGTCGTCGAATTAGCCCACCGCGATCACTGAGGGATTAGCTCGCTACGCGTCTTTCACTCTTCGCTACCGTCGACAAGTAACAGAGCAACACCGTTTGCGGCAGTGACCTGTATTGCCTATCCGATCGTACGGGATATTGTCAGGGGCCGCCGGCGCAAAGTGTGTCGATCGACTCAACAACAAGGTGTACCTCTGTCCACGACGGATCATTACGCCGCCGGTGCTGTTTGCAACATTCAACGGCATCAGCGCGAAGCGGCATAAGTTTGGAGTAGTCGGCCTGGGCCTTTTGTTTCCCGAAATCGCTTCCCAGTCGTTTCTGCCATTCAGATTTGACGGCTGCGAGTACGGCTTTGCAATCCTTGAATGCCGCGCCGGTGTCTACAAAGTGGGCGAGCGTCCAGATCTCAAAACAGGGCTTTGAATGTGCGATCTGCACGTCCGTACCGGAGATTCTACTTTTTGCTTTGGCTGCGGAATCCTGCCGCTCCGGCTCGCTTTCAAGGTCAATCAGGGCCCAGACGGTATTCGAATCCGCGTCATCCCGCTCCCGATCAAGTTCCTCCGCTTGCGCCTTGGCGACCGCGATCACGCTGTCCGCAGTCGCACCATGGCACGGGGGTTTTACGACCATCACGGTAACGCGGTGTTTAACTTCCCGCTTTAATTCTGTGAAATATGCGACGGCGGTTCTGGAATCATCACAGACAACCACGACAATGGGTAATGGCTTGCGGGTAGGGCCAGGGCGTACGAATCTGCTGCGGTTCTGCATCGACTGTATTCCTTAATATGTCTTTTTTTAATCCGGCACCCGAGGCTTAATCAGAAAAATCACCCAGCGATGGCAGCGCTCCGTAGCGCCCCTGCAAATAGCGCCGCCGAATATTGAGATTGTTACGTTCTCGAAACTCGGCAACAGAATACAGCCGGGCCGCCCCGGAGGCGTCTTTTTCTGTCAGATAAATCTGGTCCCGTCGCAATACGGCGTTTTTTGCCTCAGCGTCGAGCAGAGAGGTCTCGTGCGTGGCGAAAATAAGTTGGCCGCAGGCGGCCTTCATGTGTGTACCACAATTGAAATCGCGGATAATTTCTTCGAGCAGTTTCGGATGCAGAGATTCGTGCAACTCATCAACAAACGCGACGATCGGCGGTGCGGCGTGGACCAAGTCGTAAAGCAACGGGGAGAGTTCCACGAGTCTCTTTGTTCCGCGCGACTCAAGTTGATAGGGAACCGTGAAGCTGCGGTCCGTGATACCATGTGTCAGCTTGAGCCGATACGCTTTGCCCTTGCCCAGCATGTCGGCGTTGTCCAGCCAAAGAAATCGGGCAGCGATCCAGCTTGCCTCCCGGTCCTCAGATTCCTCGGACCTCAAGCTGTCGACTCCGATATCCGCTGATTTTAATCGGGAAATAAGCCAGTCGGCGAAGGCACTGTCGGAATAGACCCGTCTCGCCGCGTTGTCGTTGCGATCAAGGCCTATTCCCGTGAACGGGTATTCGCTTGGGCCTAAGAGCCGACGAAAACTGACTGCAATATTCTTGGCCAGCGCCGGAGCCAGGCGATCCGCGAGCGAAAGCAAAAGCGCGTTGGGTCGAAAGTCTGCTGCTATCAGGGCAAATTGTGGATCTCCCGTCCACTGGCCGGTTACCGACTGTGCCTGCCGATCCAACAGCACGGTAGGCTCGCCATCGATGTGCAGTATCATCAGCCGCTCGGAAGTGAAATGCGATCCGAGAAACTGGACTTCGTAATCGTATACCCCACCGTCGATTACCGCACAGGCACCCAACCGTACGGGCGCTTGTTGAGTATTCAGACCAAATGGCCTATAGGGCTCGAGCGGGGAATCCGACTCAAGTGATGCTGTCTCAGTGATAAGAATTCCCAGCTCTCTTGCCGCGCGCAGCAACGTTGATTTTCCAGACGCGTTAGGTCCGTAAATAGCCACAGCCCGCAAGAGCCGCAAAGGATCGTCGTCCCCCTTCACCGCCACTTCAACAATGCCGCGATCCGATCCAGGATCAATATCCGCAGCCAGCATCGACAGACGAAATTCATCCCGGAAGCAGCCGTAATTCTGGCCGTAAAATTCAATAAGCATAATCGCCTCTTGAGCACACCAGGGCGCAGAAAAACTGCGCAGCTATAGAATCATAGGCTATTATCGGTTATTTGGCCAGCGCTGCCGGGGCAACTAATCAGTGCGTGCGCAGTTTTTCTGCGCGATATACCTATTTATGGATTAATTATCCGTTCTTCCGCGACCAAGGGCGCTTCACAAACTAATTTTTGGGTTATAAGACGTTTACATATCATGAAACAAAGTGCCGGGTGCCCTCTTCCCGGGCCTTCACAGTAATTGTATACCGGGCAGCGGGTTGGCGGGAAACAGACTCGGTAGAAACCGCCTGCGCAATCCCGGCACAGCGGAATCCGTCGTGAGACCGCGAACTGCGCGGCGACAACGGCAAATAGATACCCGGGAGCCTGTCCCAGTAACGCGCCTTCCACCACAGGTGTAATTTGCTAACGGTCTTACGTGGCCGTTCTTTTTTACCGCGGTTGACGGCTGGCACCGATGACCGTACAACGCATAGTATGAATGCTACGATTCCTACAACTTCCGAACCACAAAATTCTTGGCTTACGCGCGATGTGCTGTTTATCTGCCTTTCGGCGTGTTTTGCCGATCTGGGTTATCAGGCCGTGCTGGCGATATTTCCCCTGTTTCTTGTGATGAATCTTCACGCGGCAGTTTGGGTATTTGCCTTGGCCACGGCCATCAGCTACGGCCCCGGGGCGATATTCGGTTTAATGGGTGGACGCCTGGGCGACCGGTACGGCCACAAAAAAATAGCCATTACGGGTAATTTATTTATTCCGCTTTTATCTTTAGCCGGGCTGGCAGCAACGCCGGTGGCGGCCGTGGCATTGTTTGCCGGCGGCTGGTGGGCCAGGAACTTTAGATCGCCGCCCCGGCGCACGCTTATGACGCAAATGGTCTTGCGCGCTAACCGCAGAAAAGCCCTTGGTTTGCTGCACGCATTAGACATCGGCGGCGGATTCCTCGCGGCCACCGGCGCTATGATCCTGATTTGGGGCGGCACACCGTTAAAAATCATATTCCTGATCACCATCATTCCGCTGCTTTGTTCCAGTGCGGTCCTGGCGTTGGTGCGAAACAGAAAAGTTGAAGAACCCGACGTTGCAGGTGCGGGTGCAAAAGGTTCCGCTGGGACGGGGAACACGGCTGATGCAGCCGCCGACACCGGCCGTCGGACGTTGTATCGCCGATTGCTCTGGGCCACGGGTTTATATGGTTTCAGTTCCTTCAGCTTCGGATTTCCGATCCTCACCGTCGATCAGGCCACCGGCAGTCGGGCGTTGGCGGTTTTGGCGTATGTGGTGTTTTTTGGCGTCTCAGCGCTGACCGGTTTGGTGGTTGGGAAATTTAATAAATTTAACGTGAAAGCGTTGGCCTTGGCGGGATATCTGGCCGGCGGTGTTGGGGCTGCAGGCATGGCGGTGGTCAGTGCCCTGCACGGTTCCGCGTTTTTATTTTATCCGGTTGTAGCGTTAATGGGATTGGCGCTGGGGGTGATTGAAACACTGGAACCCACTATTATTTCACTGATAATTCCACCCAAGAAAACCGGCAGCGGAATGGGAGCTTTAACCGCCACGCGTAGTCTCGGGTTATTTTTCGCCAACATTCTCATGGGCTTGCTTTATAACATTCACGCATCCTGGGTATGGGCCTATGGCTATGCCGCCATTTTGGGCGTGGTAGCCGCCGGGATTTTACTTTCCGCCCCGCGGGTAGAATTTGAATCCTGACGTGAAAGTAGGCTCAACAGCCAAAGGGTTAACACACAGCGCTGCTAATAGCATAAGCGCAAGTGGATCAGCCATTATTTTTCCCAGGATCAACAATAGCAGTTTTCTCTGCGACAATAGCCGGTGCCGGGGAGTCGCCGAAGTTTAATTCCTTGGGGGCCAGCAATCCGCCGCTTAGAACAATTTTTATCCCCTGATCGACGGTCCAATCCGTATTGCGTACTTCATGCTCCCGGACCATCTGGAAAAAGCCGCTGGTGGGGTTGGGCGTCATGGGAATAAAGATGGTGACATATTTTTCCCCGCACGACGTGTCGGTAATTTCATTGGTGACAAACGCGAGGGTCCACAGGCCGATGCGTGGGAATTCCACCAGCACCACACGTTGAAATCCGGAGCCTCCGCCGCTCTGCCGAAATACGCCAATGACCTGTTTGGTGGTACCGTAAATGCCCTTCAATAGCGGCAGATTTTCGACAAAACCATCCAAGGCATTAAGAATCTGTCGTCCAATGACGAACGTGGTTAACACACCGATCAAGTAAATAAATCCCGCCGTGAGCAGCACGGCCAGCACCGGCGCGAGATACGCCGCGGCTCTGCTGGTATCAATGTGTGCGACGTGGCCAACGAAGTTGGACTTAAGTATCCACCGCGCTACAGGATACGAAAAGCCTGTGGCAAAGTCATAGATGAAGCTTAGGATATACAGGGTAACAAGCAACGGAATCAGGACGACAAAACCGCCGATGAATACCGACTGCATGTGCCGGCGAAATGCACCGGATTGGGGAGCACTGGCCGGCGTCGTCGGCGGGAGGCTGGGAGAAGATGGAGTTGGATTCGGCGTCATATATAGTACATTTGTCCTCCGCGACTCTTCTGGCTGACCTGCTCCACAAGCGTCGCGAGTGTTGTGGAGTCCATTACGTCACACATGGCCGCGGAAATGCGGGTTTGCAGTATTTCTACGGCCATTTCGCCAGGTTTCATATCATCGTTGAGTGCCACGTTTTCCTGGGTGAGCTTCTTGCCTTCCAAGCGTCCGATGACTTCCCCCACGATAATATGTTCAGGGCTGCGAGCAAGGCGGTAGCCCCCCATCGCACCAATTTTCGATATTAAAAATTTGCCGCGTGCCAGGGACGACAAGATCGATTCCAGAAACTTTGGTGGCAGTGCTTCGCGGGCGGCAAGCTCCCGCGTTTGGATGTACCCGCGGGGATACGCCTCACACAAACAAATAAGCGCACGAATTCCATACTGCGTGCGTTTGGAAAGCTGCATGTATACTCCGTAAGACCAAACCCATTAAGCACTTCCACTACCCTGCTCGCAACGGTCTACCTTACAGGCGCATGCCCCTTGGCGGCATAGCCATTCGGTAGGCTCTGCAAAAGCCGGCTCGCCCCCAACCGTGCCCATAGCTATCGAATTGTACGCCTTGAATGAGTCTACGGCAAACCAATGGCGGCCAATAGCGGCCGCGTGCCGCTGACCGCAAAGCTGTTGGTATTCGCGGCCCGTCAGTTCGCCCTTGCTTCCGGATTCAGTGGCATAAATTCTTTCCATCGCCTCGCGCGATAAACATCCGGAATTTACCGCGTGGGAGCCGCGAAGACTGAAATAATTGCAATGGCGACAACTATAAGAAACAGTAAAAACATCAAGTCCAGGATAGCGTGAAATACAGCGCTTTGGACGTCGCGCTTGGTCAGCCCGGGCGGATGGGGATCCGCGTCCCCGGTGTCCTGGGTGTTCAAATAGGTAGGCCGCGCAGCGTCTGGTTGGAGTGTATACACAAGGTGATCACGACACTCTCTACACACCACATGTTCTTCCCAAATCATCGACTTTTCGAGCTTGCCGATTTGCCGTCCGCAGTTTTCGCAGACTTCCAAATTATTTTCAGCCATCGGCTGGACTCCCATTTAGTGCTGGCCTAAGCAGCCGGTGCGGCAATGAGCAAACCATTTGGCTGGGATTATATCACCGCCGTTCATTGTAGTAAATTTATAGCCTTGCCTCAGCCTCGACTTAGTTGACCAGGACGCCGGTCCCGGGCCGACCATACCGGCAGCAGCTTTGACGCCGGTCTCACCTATGACTACTATGGTCATAGTAGTTTAATTCAGGAGTATAGCGGTA
This sequence comes from Planctomycetota bacterium, assembly GCA_021805985.1. GTDB lineage: Bacteria > Planctomycetota > Phycisphaerae > WQYP01 > WQYP01 > JAMDCX01. The sequence goes on from JAJZDN010000035.1 coordinate 28,749, forward strand.
TGAAAAACATGCATTCCTGGCCGGTGGCTGTGGCGAAGGCGGAATTCAGCCATCTGCTGGAGCAGGCCCAATCGGATGGGCCGCAGATGGTGACACGGAACGGTCGGCCCGCCGTCGTGATCGTTTCAGTAAAGGAGTGGGAAGCCAAAGCTAAACGCTCGCAGAAGCTCTCCGAGTTTCTGATCGGTTCGCCGCTGGGAGGTTCTGATCTGGAAGCGCCACGTTTGAGGGGAAAATGGCGAAAAGCGAAACTATGAAGTTCTTGCTGGATACCCATGTCATTTCTGAACTGGCAAGGCACCCGCCAAGCAGGTCGGTTATGTCGTGGCTGGACCAGACGCCGGAGGATAGACTTTTTATAAGCGTCGTGACTCTGGCGGAACTGCACCATGGAGCAGCAAGGCTACCAGACGGCACCCAACGTTCGCGGCTGCATCGTTGGCTTTCGGAAGCCTTACCGGATCGATTCGACGGAAGGATATTGCCCCTGGATGCCCCCGTTGCCCGGCAATGGGGACTTCTCGTTGCACAATGCGAAGCCGATGGGCGTCCGATGGAAGCCATGGACGCATTGCTGGCTGCAACCGCGATGGTTTATAAATTGACGTTCGTCACGCGAAATGTCCGCCATTTTTCGATTCTGATCGATGGCGTTTTGAATCCATGGGACTCCACATTACATACTTAGATATTGGCGGTAGCCTGCAACGCGACTTTTTTCCACGCAAGGGACCAGCTATAATCGCTGGCACCGGTACCATCACTTGGAGTCGAATAATGTTTTCCGCTTTTCTCATTCACGCCGGGGCAATTCGCGTCAGTGCTTTTCTTGGTATTCTGGCGCTGATGGCGTTGTGGGAAGTTGTGGCTCCCCGCCGGCCTCGGGTGGTGGCCCATTCGCGTCGCCGACGCTGGCCCGCCAATTTGGGGATCACTATTCTTAATGGCACGCTGCTGAGATTCATCCTCCCCGGTGCGGCGCTCTTTGTAGCCGCCGCCGCTACCAAAGCCGGGTGGGGGCTGCTGAATTATTCGCTATTCCCTTATTGGATGAAAGTCGCCGCCGCTATACTGCTTCTTGATTTAACCATTTACCTCCAGCATGTTTTGTTTCACGCCGTTCCGCTGCTCTGGCGTATTCACCGCATGCATCATGCAGATGTTGATCTTGATGTCACCAGCGGCGGACGGTTTCATACCTTTGAAATACTGCTTTCCGGCCTGATCAAAATAAGCGCCGTCGCGGCCTTGGGTACACCGATGTTGGGAGTGTTCCTCTTTGAGGTGCTTCTCAATGCCACGTCTATGTTCAATCACAGTAATGTGTCTATGCCGCTGGGGCTGGATCGCGTGCTGCGGCTGCTCCTGGTAACACCGGATATGCACCGGGTTCATCACTCCATTGAGGTTGTGGAAACCAACAGTAATTTCGGTTTTAATCTGCCTTGGTGGGACTACATTTTCCGTACCTATCGGGCACAGCCACGGCTCGGCCACACCAACATGGTCCTGGGCATTGAGCAGTTTCGCGAGCCGGTTAATCAGCGATTCGACCGCATGTGGTTGATTCCTTTCCGGGGCAACACCGGCGCATATCCGATGAGTGGCGCGGATCGCCCGCCGGAACAAGAGCCTCCGCTGGAGTCCGGAAAGGTACCGTGAAAAAGCTCTTGTTTACCCTTTTTGTTGTCGGCGCGTCGGTAGCCGGCGTTGGCGGCTGTTGGTGGTATCAACACAGCCGCCGCCTGACGTGGACGCAAGTCAACGGAATGATTCAGGGTAATTTTCCACACGTGCCGCAGTTGTCCGTGCCGGCGCTCCATGCGTGGCTTACGGATGCTCATAAACCAAAGCCGCTGTTGCTGGATGTGCGTGCGCGAATCGAGTATGAAGTCAGTCACTTGCATCATGCCCGATGGATCAATGCGGATGAATCCGTAGCCAAGGCGATGGCGGGAGTGCCGCACAATCAACTCATCGTCGCGTATTGCTCTGTCGGCTATCGCTCGTCCGCTTATTGCGCCCGGCTGATGAAAGATGGCTTTACCAACGTGCATGATTTGAAGGGGTCAATTTTTCAGTGGGCCAACGCGGGGCTGCCGGTATATCGCGACGGCACACTTGCCCATCATGTGCATCCATATAACCACCGTTGGGGTCAGCTGCTCAAGCGGTCTCTGTGGGCATTCCATCCGCCGACAAAGAAGCATTAAGCCCGGCACACACGGGCTTCCTACGGGCAGATTGCTACTTTGCGCCGCACCTATCTATTTAGCTTTGATTTCCGTTTCAAATTGATCCTCGTCAATAGGGAGAAATTACGCCAACCACACGTATTACGATCACAACTACTTTGCCTTTCCACTTCGCAGTATTGAGATGGCCCCCCATTCAACAGTGCGCCGGTTATCACAAGGGGCTTACCCTGAACTGAACCGGCACCACCCGCTTTCCTGGCCACACTGTACGCCGCTTCTTTCATCGTCGCCGTTTTAGCCGATCCGCTGCAACGTTTGGCCGCGCGCCCAACGGCAGGCCCCTGCAGCATGACCACCGCTGCAACGGCCAATAAGACTGCGGTGGTGGGTATCGTACACGGCTGCTTTATTTCCTTCGTCGGCCGCCCCGAAATAAGTAGACCAGTATCGCGATCAGGAAGATAAGAAATATCAATGGAACTATCATCATCCACGAAAGCCACATACCAGCCCCATGCATCGACATCATCACATGACCTCCGCTTCCGCCCACGCCCGCACGCATATTATTATAGGCATACGAATGCTTTGTGAAATCCACTGCATGGTCGCCCAGACTGGAAATACCGCCCGGTTTACTGGACAAGATGCGATGGCTAAGCTGCGCCGCCTTGTTTGAAAGCGCGCCATGGCCGTTATATATTGCTCTTTTGAACCGTTGGGCAGCATCAAAGGCGGTGCAAACTTGGACCAGAAGATCCGCCGGCCAAGGCCCGAATAAATTATCTGGGGTGGCACTTTCCGAGGTTGCAAAAAATGATTAACACCAACAGACGCCCCATCTACATGGACTACAACGCTACGACACCGGTATGGCCGGAGGTCCTGGAAGCCATGCTCCCATTTCTGCGCCGGAAGTTCGGTAATCCCTCCAGCGACCACGCCTATGGGCGGGCCGCCCGCACTGCCGTGGAGCAGGCCCGCCGTCAGGTTGCCGATTTACTGCACTGCGCGGAAGATGAAATTATTTTCACGTCGGGTGGAACAGAGGCCAATAATCTCGCCATTCGCGGAGCGATGGAACTTAGTACAGAGCGCCGTCATATCGTCACATCCGCGGTGGAACACCCGGCCACAGTCCAACCTTGCGCGTGGCTGGAAAGCCAGGGAATTGCAGTCACGCGTGTTCCCGTAAATCGCACGGGGCACGTAGAGGAACAATCCGTTAGTGCTGCGTTGCGTTCGGATACGGCGCTGGTGACAATTATGCTGGCGCAGAATGAAACCGGCGCGGTCATGCCGGTGGCGCGGAGCGCAGCGTTGGCCCATGCGTGTGGGGCCATCATACACACCGATGCGGCACAGGCGGCTGGAAAAATTCCGGTGCATGTGGATAAATTACAGGTGGATCTGCTGTCGCTGGCGGGCCATAAGCTGTACGCCCCCAAAGGCATCGGTGCGTTGTATGTGCGGCGGGGAACGCGGCTGGCCCCGGTCTTACGCGGTGCCGGGCAGGAACGCGGCCTGCGACCGGGAACCGAGAATGTTCCTTATATTGTTGGTTTGGGCGCGGCCTGCGCACTGGCGAAGAAAAATCTGATGGCGGAATCCCGCCGGCAACGCGAGCTCCGGGATGAACTTTGGGCTTTACTGCGCGTAGGTGTTCCGGGATTGAAACTCGCTGGCGGCCAGGGACCGCGCTTGCCCAACACACTAAGTGTCTGTTTCCCGGAAGTTTACGGCAGTGCGGTATTAGCTGCGGCACCGCAGATAGCGGCTTCCACCGGCTCGGCGTGCCATGCCGGTGATCAGCGCGCACCCGACGTGCTGCTGGCAATGGGAGTACCAGCGTCGGTGGCGCTGGGAGCGGTGCGGTTGTCATTGGGGCGCGGCACCACCGGTCCCGAAATCGTCGCCGTTGCCGCCGCCCTGCAACGGGCATACGAGGGGCTTACAAAAGACGGACTCGCGGCAAAATACCGGTCCGGCAAGTAACTCGTGTTGCTACTTTTTCTGCACCAGCATCATGCCGGCACCGACGGTGGCGATCATCGCATCCACTCGCGGGTCAGCACGTATTTTCATGTTCAGGGAGTGCATCGGGCAGCAGGCGGGATCATAATGTTTGTAGCTGGCCGGAGTTTCAGCGATACTGGGGGGATGGTAAGGGCACCTGAATTTACGGTTATTCTACCGGCGGCGGGAAATAGTACGCGGTTTGCCGCGGGGGATAAATTATTGGTGGATGTTGCCGGACTGACGGTTTTGCAACGGGCGGTACGGCTGTTTACGCAGCGGGCGGATGTGGCAGCGATTATTGTGGCTACCGGTGAAGACCGCAGAGATCTCTACCGGGAACATTTGCAAAGCGTTTTATATGGTAAGCCGCTGCATGTTTTATCCGGCGGTTCAGAGCGGTGGGAAAGTGTTTATAAAGCATTATCCAGTCGAAGGGTAGAGACACCTTATGTTGCGGTGCATGATGCCGCCCGGCCAATAACTCCGGTGGAAGTTATTGATGGGGCATTTGCCGGGGCGGTTTTGCACGGCGCCGCGTTGCCGGTGCTGGCGGAACCCGCGACGCTCAAACGCATGGGGCCGGATGGCATGATTATGCAAACGGTGGATCGCGCCGGGCTGTTCCAGGCACAAACGCCGCAGTGCTTTCGCACGGAACTGCTGCGGCGGAGTTTTGAGGAATTAATTCAGGCTGATCGCATCCGGCATGTCACAGATGATGCGCAAATTATTGAATTAACCGGAGGTGTAGTTGCCGGCACGCGCGGGGATGCATTAAATATAAAAGTGACTACCGCCGGTGATGCTCGATTATGCGCAGCTATTGGGGCAGGCATTGAAAATGCAGCGTTGCTCGGTAATGGGAGCAGACGGTTATGAGTAGAAATCAGGACCTTGCCGAATTGTTTAACCGCGCTGCGGACGTGATGGCGTTGCTGGAGGAAAACTCATTTCGTGTGCTGGGAACGCGCAAAGTTGCGCGGATCATTGAAGATTTGCCGGAAGATGTGAAATTGTTGGATACGCAGGGGCGGTTGGAGCACCTACCCGGCATTGGCAAAAGCACGGTCGAAAAGATTCACGAATTTTTACGCACGGGGCATATTTCCGAATTTGAAGAACTCACCGGGCGCGTGCCAGCCGGTGTGCTGGAGATGCTGGCGATTTCATCGGTTGGGGTGAAAACAGCGCATCAGTTGTGGAAAGAGGCGGGAATCACATCGGTTGCAGATTTGAAAAAGCATCTGGTTGAAGGCACGATGCCGAAGCTCAAAGGCTTTGGAGAAAAAAAACAGCTTAAAATACGCCAGAACATGGAATTTATGGAAGAAGCGGGCAAGCGTATTGGCATAGGCTGGGCGCTGCCGCTGGCGGAAAGTTATTGCGGCACGATCGCCAAGGTAACGGGGGTTTCGCAGGTGCAATATTGCGGAAGCCTGCGGCGTGGAAAAGAAAGTGTCGGAGATATTGACATTCTGGTGTGTGCTGAAGCCAGCGCCGCGCCGGCGATAACCCAGGCGGTGCTGGCGCATGAACAGACGCAGCAGACAATTGGAGCGGGCGATACAAAAATCAGCATTCGAACCAAGGCAGGATTGCAGATTGATTTCAGAATTGTAGCACAACAGCATTGGGGCGCAGCGCTGCAATATTTCACCGGGTCTAAAGAGCATAATGTGCGCGTGCGGGAAATAGCCGTGAAGCGCGGACTGAAACTTAATGAATGGGGACTTTTTAAGGGCGAAGAATCTGTGGCGGGAGAAAATGAGCAGGGAATTTATACCACGCTGGAACTGGCGTGGCTCCCACCGGAAATGCGGGAAGATCGGGGCGAAATTGAGCTAGCCCAACAGATGTATAAGCGAAGTCAGGGCGAGAGCATTGAAGTAAAAGACCCGCGGTTGGAATATCTTGGGAAGAAGATTCCAGCGGTTTGGCCGGTGCTGGAAATAGCCGATATTCGCGGCGACATGCATTCCCACACCACTGCCAGTGACGGCCATTGCAGCATTGACGATATGATTGCCGAGGCCAAGCGGCGGGGTTATGAATATTTCGCCATTACCGATCACAGCAAATCGCAAGTCCAGGCCAACGGCCTGCGTGTGGACCGGTTGATGGAACATTGCAAAGCCATTCGCGCAGCGGCGGCCAAAGTAAAAGGAATCACGGTGCTGGCGGGCAGTGAGGTAGATATTCTGGCTGACGGTTCATTAGATTATCCTGATGAGGTTCTGCAGGAACTGGATTGGGTGGTGGCGTCGCCCCATTCGGCCTTAAGTCAGGAAAGTGATGCAGCCACCGCCCGTCTGATTCGCGCGGCAGCAAATCCGCTGGTGGATGTTCTCGGGCACCCAACCGGGCGGCTGGTCGGTGGCCGGCGGGGGTTGGAACCGGATATGAAGGCGGTGGTGATGGCAGCGGCCCGCAGCGGCGTAGCCTTGGAAATAAATTCCCATGATCTGCGGATGGACCTGCGGGATATTCACGCCAGACTGGCGGTGGAGCTGGGCGTGCCATTATGTATTAACACCGATGCGCATCAACGCGAGGATATGGATAAAATAATCTATGGTATTCTAACCGCGCGGCGGGCCTGGGCGAGGGCAGAAAATGTGATCAATACCTGGCCCTGGGAAAAAATTCATCAACGGCGAGAAAGCCGGCGTAATGGCAGCTTTGAGGGATAAAAGGCGGGCAACTTGGAGTTGGTTAATGGCTAAAAAAGTAAAACACTTGAACATTGCAGCGCGGGTATGCTTGGCAACCGCTGCGGCCTTGGCAGTGGGTTTGTATGGCAGCTCAGCAGTCGCCGCCCGGCATCATCGGAAGACAATCGCGCCAGCCAAAGTGATACCGGCCAGTGGTGCAAGGGGCCTGCATACTGGAAGCGTGTTAACCAATGTTCCAGGAAAGCTCATTTCGTCCGGCAAAGGGAGATATCCGGATTTTGAATTCACTAAGCCGCAAAGACATTGGCCCCACAGCGTTAAGCTGCTGCCCTGCCTGACCTTGCAGGCCATGGAAGCACTTCATGATCCGCACAGCGGCTTTGTCATCAGTGGAATATTAACGCGCTATCAACACGGGTTTTATCTATTACTGGATGCAGATGTACGATTACTTAGAAAACAGGCAAAGCCCGCGATAGCCACCCCACCGGCATCTGCGACAGAGCCGAAAACAGCAGTCAAAGTGCCTGCCAACAGCGCCCAGGCGGTGCTGCAGAATTTATTATCGCACCATATTTCCCGGCCGGTGCAACAACTGGTGACGATCCAACCGATGCTCACAGCCAAGCCCATTGCCGATTTGCCGCTACCCATTGGATCTGCGCAGTCACCGGCACTGCGCGAAGGATCGTACATCTGGAATCGGCCGGGGCGACTGCTGTTTAATCGTCCACTGCAGGAATGGATTTTTGTATTCCAGAGCGATGGGCAGGGGCTTGCAGAACCGCCGCTGATCCTGCTTCCGTGCCGCCTTTTGCAGCGCATGCAGACGCGCAGTGGCCAGCGGGGAACCGAAGTAAAATTCCGAGTCAGCGGTAAAATTACGCAATTCAAGGGCCGCAATTATCTATTTACAACCTATGTCGAAGTCGCCCATAATTTAGGGCGATTCTAATTAGCTCGCCGCCACGCTCTATAACGCAACGCGCCCCGAGAGCACCGGATGATAATCCGGTGGTTGATCCAGTGCCATGAGCCAACCACCGGGTTATCACCACGGTGGTCTATAACACAATTAATCCTGGTCCGTACGCGTGACAGCGCACAGGCTATAACTTACCGATCAGTTCAACCGGCCCTTGCGGCTGCATATCTCCGCCGGCCGGCTCGATGGTAACCGCGGCGGTTACAGTGTGAGACAACTTCATGCCGGACGGAATCGTGGGGGTGAACATGGCAAAACCGGTTTCATCCACATTAAAAGTTCCTGCCGGAATTTTTTTACTCGCGGGCGTAATCCACCATAGCTCGTAGGTTTTGTCCGCTTGAAGACGCTTTAAATCGGTGGCACAAAATTTCCACATTTTGGCATGCTGATCCCAGAGCAATCGGCCGAACGCGGAAGGCTGCTTACCGGCCCCCGCCAGGGACGCCATTTGAAGATGCGGAACTTTGAGCATCTTAATGACTTCGTTGGCCTGTTGTACGCGGCTCTGCAGCAGATGAACGCGATTTTCCCAACCGGTGACCACGGTTGCTTCATGGGCCATAACCTTACGGTTCTGATTTTCACTGAATGCCAACAGTTGGTGCAGACCATGAATTTCAGTTTTCTGAAGATGCTGAATATAAAGGCTCATACCAACCGCAACCAATAGTGCGATACTGGCGGCAAGAGCCATGATAAAGCCCATCCGCGAAGTCTGCGACGGCATTTTCAGCGGGGGCAACTGAGTTAAGGACTGATCGATGCGCCAGTCCAGGGCTTCACGCAGCACCGCGGGCACGGGCGTTGGAGTTGCTGCGATGGCCAGTTGCGCGGCCACCTGCGTGAAATCGCCCATAAGCTCCCGGCAATGCGGGCACTGTTGAAGATGCGCTTCGAGTTGCGCACTATCTTCCTGCACTGCGGCTCCGGCAGCTTGAAGGGGTATGAGGTCTTGAGCGTCACGACAATTCACAGTGTTGACTCCGCATCTACACCTACATTACGTAAAATCTCACGTAAGCGGATCAAACCTGAACGAATATGGCTTTTAACGGTCCCCAGTGGGATACTGGTTTTCTCGGCAATTTCCGTGTGGCTAAGTCCTTCAAAAAACGCTAATTCCAGCGTTTGCCGCTGCGGAGCACTTAATTGTCGGACTCCGGCGCGGACTATTTCTCTTTGTTCCGCCAGATCAGCATAATCCACGCGCTCGCCACGATCCGCAATATCCAATCCTTTATCGGCCGCGGCCTCAACAGAAATCTGCATTCCGGGCGGCATTTTTTTTACCGCATTGGCACTGCGATGGCGGTCTATCGCCCGGCTGCGACATAACATCACCAAATAAGTCAATGGAGCGGCGCGTGCCGGGTCATACCGATCGGCGCGATTCCAGAGTTCCCAAAATACGTCAATCAGCAGGTCTTCTGCCTCGCTGCGGTCGGATAGCAGGCGGGAGCAAAGCGTCAGAAGCGTTGAGGAATATTTATTGTAAAGAGAATTAAGTGCGGAGCGATCGCGTGCTGCAATACCCTGCATCAACGCGAGATCATTTCCTAAAGGGCCACCGGCCTCAGAGATCAAAATGCAGCTCCTTGGATCATCCCAGCCGATTCAGCGAAAACCAAATCAGCCCACTGGGATGGAAAAACTTCTCCGCACAGGTCCAAGTATACCCGCTTTATCGCATGGCGGCCGTCAGACGCGGCCCAAGTTCAATTTGCGGCTGCGGAGCAGGCTTATACGTCGGCGGAATTGAGATTTTCAGCGGCTGTCGCTTAGATGCCGGCAGGCCGTCCTGATCAATAATCCGCTGAATGGCCATGATACCTTCAATGAGCGTTTCCGGGCGGGGCGGGCAACCGGGAACGTAAACATCCACCGGCATAAACTGATCAATGCCCTGCACGGTGGCGTAATTATCAAATACACCGCCCGTACTGGCGCACGCCCCCATGCTGATGACCCATTTCGGTTCGGCCATTTGCAGGTAAATGCGATGCAGCACGGGAACCATCTTAAAGCTGATGCGCCCCGCGACAATTAACAAATCCGCCTGGCGCGGTGAAAACCGCATCACTTCTGCCCCGAAGCGGGCCAGATCATAGCGACTGCTGGCCGTGGCCATGAGTTCAATACCGCAGCAAGCGGTGGCAAACGGCAGCGGCCAGACGCTGGATCGGCGGCACCAGTTCACCACTTTTTTCAGGTTCAGGGTGAGGAAATTATCTGGTAATGTTGTTGGTTCAATTGACATTCCAAGCTCCATGGGGTCCGGGTTCTGGTGTTAATCCCATTGAAATACGCCTTTACCCCAGGCGTACACATAGGCAACCAGCAGAATTAATGTAAAAACTAAAATACTTACAAACAGTGCCCCCAGCGGCAGCACGACCCAGGGGTGGCGCTCATTATTAAATACGTAAAGCCAGGGAATGATAAACAGCACTTCAACATCAAACACCAGAAATATCATCGCCACAAGGTAAAAGCGAACATTAAATCGGTCTTTCGTGCTGCCCAGAGGATCAACGCCCGATTCGTAGGAAGAATCCTTGACCCGTCCCTTGCGTGCCGGCCCCAGCAGGTGCGAAATGACCACGTTACCCAGACCGAAGGCCGCCCCAATAAAAAGCAGGATTCCCATCAACAGCCATTCGCTGTAATACGCGACATGGGTAGCGGCCAAAGTTGTTGTCAATACGTTTAACATTCACTTGTTTCCATCATCAGTGAAACAATTCACAATCTGTCAGAGATTATATCGGAACGCAGCGGCAATGGTCAAAGGAGGGGGAAATATCGCAGAAATATGAAATATCACTCTGGTTGGGCGCGGCTAATTTCCCGGGGTATGCCGAAATGGTACCAAATACAGCAGGCAAGTGTCTTAGCCCAACCTTCGCACTTTGGCACTAAAAAAGGCTCTGGCGCTCAACCAGAGGCAAAAGTCTGTACCATAAACTCATGGTCCACTTAGTGGCTTGGCCCCTCCTGATGCGGTGCCTGGGCCGCTTTGGCATCGGGGTAAATTTTTGGTGGTGGCTGTTGCGGAAGCTCCAGGCCCAGCTTGGTTAATAGTAACTGCTGCTCCGGTGCCGGTTCGGTGCAACGCGGCATCATCAGGCACCTTCCGTCATTGACCGGAAGATGCCCCTATATGGGTCAGTTGGTCATATCGCTAGCAGAGGACTTCGGGCGAAAGGCTGGGAGTGGGGCATCTTATTTTTGATTTAACCGGAAAACGGCGCTATAGTTAGGCAATCGCCCGTTGAACCGAAACGGGTAGTGGGCAAGCGTTGTTTAGGAGCCTGTCCGAGTTATCGCCGGGTTGCGATGGCGTGATTTTTGGCTTTCATCAAGAAGCGGCGACGATGGCGTACCTGACACGGATGGTACTCCGAGGAGCCGCGCCGCAGAGGAAGGCCAAAAAGCACACCGCCCCGCGGGGTGGGCCTGAAATGCCCCGTCTGCTTTGTTGTCGGATCTCGCAGACTCATTATTAAGAGTCGGCTCGATCCTCCGCCGCGCATACGGGACATTTCAGACCCATCGCAATCCCGGCCATTACTCGG
>JAJZDN010000141.1 GCA_021805985.1 Planctomycetota bacterium
TTCATCTCCGCGGCCTCGAACCGGCGAATCCAGTTTCTCATCGGTTAATCCCGGCGCGCCGGGACTCTACCATTGAGCTACCGCGGAAAATATTCTACTCTCTCATCACTGCTTCTCCGCGGCCTCGAACCGGCAAATCCAGTTTCTCATCGGTTAATCCCGGCGCGCCGGGACTCTACCATTGAGCTACCGCGGAAAATATTCTACCGCCGTCCAGTTTTCCGATGCGCTTCAGCCGTTTCATCGGTACGGGACGTATTTTACACTGGGCAGAGCCGGAATCGAACCGGCGACACAAGGATTTTCAGTCCTTTGCTCTACCAGCTGAGCTATCTGCCCGCCGAGCCAAGCAATTTACGATACCACGCCCAAAACTGCAAGTCTATAGCCGATTTTTACGCCCCGGCAGTTGTCGGCTCGGCCTACTTATCCTATTATAAATTATCCACGAGCCGGCCGGATGCCCGAGTGGACTAAGGGAGCGGATTGCAAATCCGCGATTCGTGGGTTCGAATCCCACTCCGGCCTTTCCCTTGATACATGCGTGTTTTCCGCATCTGGTGCGGGTTTTGTCGCATCCATATCCGATGATTCTTGGTGGCAGGCAGTGGCACCGAAAGGCACGTTTTTGCCCCCGGTTTTCAGCGCATTTTCAGCGCGCTGAAAGCTGCCGGTGTCTGTCGTGCCTGTCGCCCGCAGGGATTCGGCCTCGGTATCCGGCGTCAAGCTGGGCAGAACGTCAAGAGCCTTAGCGACATCGCCCCGGAAAACATGTGAGTACCGATCCATGGTCAATGTTATCGTGCTGTGGCGGGCAAGTTGTTGCGCGGTCTTGGGATGAATGCCACCGGCGGCAAGGTTCGATATGAACGTATGCCGCAACGCATGAAAATCGGCACACCGGCCCGCATCGTCGCGGTAGGTGCAGAATGTATCGCCTTCGCGATCTGTGCGTTCTGTGGGCGATTGTGACGCATTCAGATAGGCTTGGCGTGCGTCAGCCAGATCGGCCCGGAGCATGGAAGCGGTTTTATTATTCGGCGGCATCGTGAACGCCAAGGCCCTGGGCGTCTTGCCAGCCAGATATTCCGCCATGATCGCAGCGGTATCCATCCGCAGCGGCAACGTCGCGTGTTGGCGGTTTTTGGTGTAACCAGCCGCCACCGTGATACTCGGCGATTCGCCGGTCAAGCTGAATGATCCGGCGGTCAGGCTTCGGAGTTCGGAAACACGCAGGCCAGTTTCTACGGCAAGCTGATAGAGCGTTGCCCGCGCCTCGCCGGTCATCCCAAAGCGGACGGGCGCGTTTCTGGCGCTGTGCAGCAGGGCGATCAACTCGCTGGCGGTCAATGCACGCCGACTATGGCGGGCGTCAGTCTTGGCATTCAGGCCGTCGATATGCGCCAGTGGATTGCTGTTGATTCGTCCATCTTTAACGGCCCAGTGGCAAAAGCCCTTGGCCGCGACAAGATGGTGATTGCTGGTCGCGGTGGACATACCGGCCTTGCGCCGATCCGCCAGCCATGAGGAAACTTTGCCCGCATGAATCTCCGGCAGACGGTCAAATTTGCACCCCTCGGCAAGCGCTGACACTCGGCCGGCGGATAGGTGAGCATGTTTGGGCGTGGCCCCACGATTAAGCATGGCCGAGAGCCAGTCGGCGATATGTGCGGTCAGCGGCAATCCTCCGGCGTTTTTGGCGACATCCTGATCGGCGGTGATGAACCCTTCGCGGCGCAGCCGGGCTTCATTTTCCAGTTTGTTGGCAATTTGCATCGCCATGGACTTTTCCGTCCCCGCCGTCTTGGCGTGCCAAAGACCATCCGCACCCAGATAGCTTGCGATCCATTTTCCGTTGCGTTTATAGACGGATGCCATTTTCATTCCCCCGGTTCAAGTTTTACGCGGAGATTCAATGCCGCCAACAGACGGCCAGCGCTCCGCAAAGTTAATGTCTGATTACGCGTCATGAATCTGCTTATAGCCGCATGAGATATGCCGGAGTTTATCGCCAGACGATATTGCGAAAGTCCCGACTTTTTAACGGCGTCACGCACGAGATTATCAAGATTAATGTCTTTCATACTTACCTATTATCACACACAATGCCCCGGAAGTCAAGCCCGTCACCAGACAGCTTTGGCGATTGCAACCACAACCATCCCGACAAGTTCGGCAATCGCATTCATAGCGTGCAATGTGGCAATGACGGTTTTCACGGGCGTTTCCCCCGTTCTGCGCCGTTTCCCTGAAATTCGGCTTGATTACGGCCCGTTTGCGGGCCGTTTGACGGTGCGGATGATCTGCAGGTCGGCAGGATTTTAGCAATCTCCACATGATGCCGATGGAGCGCCGCAAGTAGGTCGGGATCAGCCGCCGCGCGACGTTCGGGAGTCACGACCAGGTGCCCATCCCACGAGGAAATGTTAAGCCGGGCGGCGCGGGCGGCGGCGATCAGGTCACGGGCGATCCGGTATCGCCGGTGCCGCGCATCGACAGCCCGCTTACTCGGCAGGGGCTTTCCATTCAGGCGGCGAATCCAAATTCCTTCGCGCTCAAATGTTCCCAAGTAAAGCAGGTGCTCGGCGTGAATCCGCGAATCCTCGTCGTGCGTAATAATGTCAAGTTGATACATGGTGTTTCCTTCTGCCGCATGGCGGCGGTTAATTTGATTCGGGTAGCCAGTGCAGGCCGTCCAGCGGCCAGCGGGACAAAGCCCTGCCACCTGCTCGGCGGCCAGCGTAAAGCGTTAATCTTTCCGGCGGGTTTTCGTGGTGAAATTCCAGCATCCGCAGAATCATGGGCTTGTGATTTCTCAGCCAGTCAATTTCCGCCGCCGTTAATTTCCCAGTTTGTCCCTTCAATCGTAGGTTTCCCCCTTCGGCGGCAATGGTCACGCCCCGGGCTTGTAGCTGGTCAAGAAAATTTGTAATCGTCAGACTCATAGCGTCATATCCTCACTTTCTGGCCCGGTGGCCACGGGTTCAACCGGGCCACTCATAAAAACTTGATCCTCTTGATCCCCTTGGGTTTTTTGACCATCACCAAACCCCCGTTTTTCAACAAGAGGATCAGGTTTTTCCAAGGGGATCAGGTTTTCTGTGTGTGGCCCAAGGGGATCAGGTTGATCCTCTTGCGATTCGGGCAGTTTAACCCACCATGCTCCCGGCACCGTCTTGCGGAATGCCGTCGCCCCAATGTTGCGCTTCGCCCTCTTGAGCGTCGGGCCGGAGTAACCTTGATCCAATGCCCCCTGCTCCACGTCGGCGGCCAGTCGTGGGCCAGCGGCCAGGTACCCGGCGAGCCAAGTTTCGCAGGCCTGCCGTTTTTCGGGCAGTGGCCCACGCTCAGGTTCGCCGTCGGCGCGTTTCGATTCGGATCGCTCCAGAGCCTCCGCAGCGGTCATCTTCACCCCGGCAGACTCCCATTCAAGTTGGCCAGTCACCAGCCGCCGAAACCGCCATCCAATATCGGATGGCCCGAGATTATTTTTGATGCATACAAACAGCCTATCGCCGGGATGGTCCGGATCATCGGTAATCAACCAAGCGGCGCGGGCCAAGGCCGTAAAAGCCAATGATCCGGTGGCCCTGTATGCAGCTTTTACGCCGGGCGCTTTGGTCAGGTGCGACACCAGCACCACAGCAACACTATGCCGTTGCGCCAATTCCGCCAATGGGCGCAGCAACCCGCGAATATCCGAATTGTTATGCGAGTCGGCCCCGCCGAGATAGGCGCTGATCGGGTCAATGACCAGTAAACGCACGTCCCCATGCGTCACGATCGCGGACTCGATGACGCGCGAATCGTCCGCATTGATCGGCGCAATCGTGCGCGTGCCATCGTCTGCAATGACCACCCGGCCATCTATCGCATGGACTTTGTTTAGGTCAGCCCCAGCAGCGATCAGCCGTGGCACGATTGTCGTATCCATGCCGTCCTCGGCAGACATCAATAGAATACTACCCATCACGCCCCCGCTGCCGTCAGGCATCGCTCCGCCGGTCGATACGCGGGAAGCCAGGTCGAGGGTCAGCGTGCTTTTGCCGCCGCCCGGATCCCCGCAAAGCATGGTCACAGTCCCCAGCGCCACCACTCCCTGCCAAAGCCATTGAATATCGCGCGGCGTCACGTTGGCTAAACATGTGCATGAGGCGACAAGGCCGCCGGGGGATGCAGGCTCCGGCATATCAATGGGTTTCGCCGCGGCCACGAGTTCACGCAGTATGTCCGCAGTTGTGTCCGGCGTTTCCGTGCCCGGCCGTTGCGATAACCAATCGCAAATGTCCCCGTGCTCCGGCAGCCCCAGCAACTCGACCATGTGCAACGTGCATCCCAAAGGCGTCAGAATAGATGCAACATCGGCAATGTATTTTCTCCCGGCATCGTCGTTATCTGGCCAGAGATACACACTCTTGCCAGCCAGTGCCGACCAATCCGTTTTCGCCGCTGATTTTGCGCCATGGGCGCTTGTGACCGCCGGGAAGTCCATCGCCGCCAGCGAATCGGTGCATCGTTCCCCTTCCAACACATGGACGGTTCCCGATGAGCCAATATTCTCAACTCTGTAGGGAAGCCATTTGCCCGGATCGCCCACCTGCCACCCACCAGGCACTTTCCGTATGGGCCTGAAAACCTTTTGGCCGCGTTGATTTTCCGCCGCAGGAAGGTTGATCCGCACGACGGCGGCGTAGGGGCATCCGGAGGCGTCCCTGTACTGCCAAATCGGCCCCAGTGTGGCCCCTGAATTACTCTGTTGCTGAGACCACAGCGCTGCGGCGGCGGCGGCCTCGATGGTCTCATGTACGGTTTTTCCGCCTTGGCCGCCCCTTCTGGCCGGTGTGGCACCACTGTGGCCGTTGGCCGCCATCAGGTCGGCCAGGCTCAAACCCAGCTTGGTCAAGATATCTTTGGCTCCGCACCCGGCGTGACACCTTAGGAGAATGCGGCCATCGTCGCCAACGCCGACCGAAAGGGACGCCTGCCGATCGTCATGGGCGGGGCATCGGGACATCCAGCCGCTGCCGGATCGCCGCGGTTCGTGGCCGGTTGCTGTTTTGATTTTTTCGAGAAATTTATTAATATACATGGGTTCCTCAAATTATTGCCGCCGCCTTGGCTTCGGTCGCCGGGCGGCGGCTATTGGCCAGTTCAGCGGACGGGCAGCGCGGACTCGAACCGCTCAAGCTCCGCCACCGCAATCCGCACACACCGTCCGATTTTGCGGGCCGGCAATTGCCGAGCCGCTATCAGCTTCCGGATCATCCGTATGCTTACGCCGAGGCGGTCTGCGGCCTGTGGAACGTTAAGAAAGTTTGCCATGAGAAATACTCCTGAATGCAACCGGCCAATTCCGGTCGATGAGTTCAAGGGTATTGATATATCTGTGGGGGGCAACTGGTGTGCAACAGCGACAAACAATGAGCCTGCGTGCCATTCTGAAATGTTCCGGGGGCGCGCGGCGATGTATTTGAAAAACCGCGCGCGAATTTTGAAACCTTGCCCGGTGGGGGGCCAAAAAAAATGATCTCACTTGGTAAATTGACCGCTCGCCCAATCACGGTGTCGCGCGGCCCTGGGTCTGGCACGATTGAACTGCAGGCGCGTAATCACGTCGGAGGCGAGCCAGCGCGGCTGCCGGCCAATGTAGAATGGTGCTGGGATCATCCCGCACCGAACCCACTTCGAGATTGTCTTAACACGCACGTCCAGCAACGCAGCCATCTGGCGTCGGGACAACACCGCCGGCTGGCCCTCCAATGGCATTCTATGGTCAATCGCTGCCACTGCTTGATTCCTCAGTTTGCGCCTGAACCAAGGCCAGAATGCCAGCTTTTATTGCCGGGTTGAGGCTCGCCCATCGGTCAATCACCTGCCGCAGGCCTTCATCCGCAAAGGCGGAATCCGGTTCGTTTTTCAGCGCTAATTCAGCGCTTCCGGCGGCGGTGTTCAAATTCCCTTGATTTTGGCGGGTTTTATGACAGAAGGGAGCGGATTGCAAATCCGCGATTCGTGGGTTCGAATCCCACTCCGGCCTTTTAATCAACCGCATAATCAATACGCAATGTGACCCGCATTGGTTGCGTTTATCCACAATCGTAGCGACTTGGGTTAAAATTCAGCCATGACTACGCCCCAGACACTTTACGTCATTGACGGCCATGCCCAGATTTATCGGGCATATTATGCCTTACCACCCCTGAATGCCCCCTCCGGTGAACCCACCAATGCCACATTCGGATTTGTTTCCGCCCTGCTGAAACTGCTGCAGGCGAAAAAGCCGTCCCGGCTGATTCTGGCGATGGACGCAGGCTCCAGCGGTCGCGATCTTGTGGATGCGCAATACAAAGCGCATCGCAAACCCATGCCCGATGATATGCGCCCGCAAATTGAGCGCATCATGAGTATCGCAAATGCCATGGCACTGCCCACGCTGCGCGTTGCCGGATTTGAAGCCGATGATGTCATTGCCACGCTGGTACAACGCGAACTGACCCAGGCTGATCCACCGGATATTTTTATCTGCTCACGCGATAAAGACCTCGACCAGCTTGTCGGCGATAAGGTTCGGCTTTACGACATTCAATCCGGTGAAACCATTGATGCCGCCGCATTAATGCAAAGCAAAGGCTATTCCCCGCAGCAGGCCGCGGATGTGCTGGCATTGACCGGTGATACCGCGGATAACATCCCCGGCATTCCCGGCGTCGGCCCCAAAACCGCCGCCAAGTGGATTGCCCAATTCGGCAATCTGGATAATCTCATCGCTCACGCCGATGAAATTTCCGGCAAAATCGGCCAGGCGTTGCGTGATAATCTGCCGATTCTGGCACAATCCCGAGAGCTGGTGCGTTTGCAGTTTGATGTGCCGCTGGAATTGCCAACAGCGCAATTTGATCCCGCTTCGCTGGCAAAATTGGAAAGTGTCTTTCATGAATTGCAGTTTCAACGCCT
>JAJZDN010000142.1 GCA_021805985.1 Planctomycetota bacterium
AACGCAACTGGTGCCGACAAAGTTTTTTCAGGTGGAATATCTGGAAGGCTTTTATCATCGCGCCCGAGATCGCGTAACGATTTTGCCGGTGTTCGCGGCGAAGGTGGCACCCCATGCAAAAGTGATCATCGACGCCGAGCATGATGATTACCGCTGGGTTGCTTTGGCCGATGTCGCGCAGCATTTTGTTTGGCGAGTTCAGCGGCAGGCCATTGCCATTATTGAACAGGATATTCTGGGTACATCACCGGCGAAAGAATTATTGACGATCAAAACGGATGCCCGAAGATCAAAGCAGCAAGCACGCAAATAGAGGGTAAGTCGATCCCCTATCCACGCTCCGGCGGACTTCATTGTTCCGGCACATCCGTTTTCATGATTTCCCCCAGCAAAACTGTGGCAAAGCAGCCGGGCGGTGACACAAATTTTAATTCCAGGAATGGACCGACGTCATCGGTACCGGTGCTTAGCTGTACCTCTGTGGGAAAAAACCGCATGGGCCGGCGGGAGCCTTTGGTCTTATAGGCCCGTGGCCCCTGAAATGCTTCCAGTGTCAGGTCATTTGACGCCAGTACCTTATTTTCCATCTCCAACGCAACGCCCTCCGGCTGCGTCATACGGTAGCCAAACATGGGGCCGGAGGGGGAAATTTCATGTTGATCGCAGCGGGTCTGCTCAATTTGCACTTTATCCTCCGCCATCTCCACGCGGAATACCGCCCCAATATCATGCTTCCACGCCAAATCACCGGGCAGAATTTTATTTAGCTCGCCCATGCGCATGCGCAGCAATTCATTAAACAAATGCGCCTGCAACGCTGAAATCAGCAGACGCTTCAAACGAATATCCACCACCCGCATGGCTTTATCCCACTGCCCCGGATTTCTTGCCAGAATGCTTAACGCGCGGCGTTCATCACGCAAATGTCCCGGCCAATGGGCGTTGGCTAATTCAAGATTGTTATTGGCAAAATGCCGCCGGGCCTGAAGCACGGAACCATGATCCACGCTTTCATCCGGCTCTCCCAGCCAGCGATTCAGAAATTCCTTGCTTTGGTCGCGCAGCAGATAAAGCCCCAGCAAATGATTATCTCTTCTCATGCCGAATCTCTGCATGCCAAAAAAGTTCGGCACGCCGGTTTGCGATAATCTTGCCAGCACCGCCGCCGCCCGCGTCTGTGCCTCTGATGGCGATCCGCCTGGCAAACTCCATTCGGCGCGGCGAATTTTGATCGTAAAACGATTGCCCGCCAGATGGCCGATTTTAAGTTTGTTCGTATGGCGTTTGACTGCGAGAATTTTGATGTTGGGCAATTTCAACGCCGCGATCCGTTCATGCCCTTCATGTTCAATGCTGAACGTCTGCCGCGCCACCGCCTGAGCATCTTTCAAACCCGCGTAGCCCACTTCCATCGACCGCCTTCCCAAAGCCTTGGCAAATACGTTGACCGCGGCCAGCGTGGGAATGCCGCGTTTTTCAATGTGCGCATAACAGTGAATGCCGTTGCCGGAAGGCTCATAGAGCGGAATTTCTTCCACAACAAAATCGTCGGGCCGGATTTTAATTTGTCCGCCAATCCCGGGTAAATCACTTGTCAGATACGGGGTTTCCATGGTGTTAATCCTTTAGTTTGCATCTTCATTTTCCAGAAGCCTGCATGTGCGCCCGGGCAAGCATTGCAAAGGATGGCCGGTCCCCGGCTCCGGATTCCCTGCCGCATTGCCGCGACGGTTCCTCACGGGGGAAGCCAGTTTAACGGATTTGCCCGGTTTTGTGTTGAATTTCCTTTGGCATCAGTGGATGAAAGGTGCATTGTGCGTGTACAGTGGGCGGCATGGCTATTCGCTTTAAATCAGGTTCGGCACCTAAATCACGCGATGCCCTGCTCTGGATTATCGTTGGCATACTTGTGATATGGGGCGCTTGGCAAGCCCTGAACGTACGCAGGCAGGTCCTTAAAGCCCTGCACCCGCGCCATGCCGCAACCGCTCCCGCCACTACGCAGCCGACAACCGACAAAAATCTTCCGCCGTCGTCGCCTGATAATTCTGACACCGGGCAGATGACCCCAACCCTCATGCCTTATCCGGCCCCGGCAGCGCAGCCGGAGGTTATTCGTGTTCTCTCGCCAGGTCTGCTGGCTCGTACGCGCCGGCAAGTCGGCCAAGCCCGTCTGGACCTGCACCATGGTCGACTGCTTAAGGCACGGCGCACTTTGCAAACAGCCTTGCGGCATATTTCCGGCTTTGGCGAAAAGCCGGCCTCGGTCATCCGATCCATGCTCATGGACATTAATCGACACAGTATTTTGGGTTCCGCGATTGTTCCCGGCGATACCTTGGTGAAACTTATCACGGTCCAACCCGGAAATTCTCTGGATTATCTCGCTGGGTTATATCGCATTACACCAGAGATGATTTTACAATTGAATCCCGGCTTGCACGCCAGATCCCTGGTCGCGGGCACCGGAGTGAAAGTTATTCTCGGCCCCATGGACGCCCATCTGATTCTCCACGCGTCGCGCATCGACGTGACAATTCGCCGCCATTTTATCGCCGATTATCCATTTCACCTTGTCGCGCCCATTGAGCCCACGCCAGGACGCTACCGCGTCATCAATTATTTGCCCGGCCCTCTGGGACTCGATGAATGGATATTGCAATCGGAAAGTGGCCGATCCCGTCTGATTCTGGCCGGTGGAGATATTCCTGATGCGGACATCACACTTTCCCCCCGAGCCATCACTTCGCTTCACCGGATGATAAATCCGGTTTTTTCTCGCTTTGAAGTCGAACCGTGATAAAATACACTAAAGTTACCCGAAGGTGCGTAACCAACCCCCGGGAACGTATGTGGAAATGGATTGATCCATTATGGCCATTGTTGTTGAGTGCTATCATTGCCACAGCCGCCTGGAACTCGATGACGGATTCCGCGGCGGCGTGTGCCGTTGCAGCAAATGCGGATCCTTGTTGAGGGTGCCCGCCACCGCCGGCACGCCCGATTCCGCACGAACGCGCCCCGCAGACCCCGGCACCCGCGCGGCCAGCAGCCGCCCGCGCGACCCCAATGAAGACCCCGGTCTATCAGCCAGTGGATTTCGTGATCAATCACCACAAAGGCCGGCGACTCCGCCATCGGCCGGCAGCGGAGCCTTTACCAAGTCGCCTAGGCCTTCGGATAAACCGCAGGGTAAAAATGCCGGCCGCCCAACCCCCAGCCCCAGCGTTCCGGACTCCTTATCCGGCGTCCCGCAATCACCCATTATCACACGCAAGGTGCCCCCGATTCGCCCAGTTACCAAAAAGAAATCGAGGGAACCAATTCCCCCCGTGAAAAATAATACTCTGCTCCTATGGACCTTGGCGGGCTTTTTTCTCGTGTTCATTATCGCGGTGATTATCGTTCTCGTCGTAGCGTTAAGCCGTTCCCACACGCCCTCCGCGGCGCGGACAGGAGCATCAAATAGCGGCGCGATGGCTGGCCCGTCCGCCCTCGCGGCTTTCCTGGGAATCCCCTTGACTGGAAAACACATTATCTTCAGTCTCGACGGTTCATCGGCCAATCTTAATAGCTTTAATCTTTTGGCCGCCGATGTGAAAGCCACTGTTGCAAAGCTCGACACCAGTCAACAGATAAAATTCGCCATCTGGACGCCCCATGGCCTCAAACTTCTGCCCCCGCAGGGCTGGATAACTCCACCGCAGGCCGCCGGTGCTGAACATACGCTGCTGAATTATTCCCCCTACGGCAGCACCAGCGCCGCCAAAGCCATGCAAGAAACGCTCAAACTCGGCGGCGATCAGATTATTTTTGTAACCGCCAAGGTCTTTTTATCCGATTCCGCCCTGCCCGCTCAGATCGCCAAAGTCCGCATGCCCGGCCAGCACATCGACGTCATTTCCATCAACGGCGAACGCCAGGAACTACGGCAACTCGCCAAACAATCCGCCGGCCAATTCCGCTTTGTCACCATGAGCGACCTGCAAAATGCCACGGCGCAATAAGGCGTTTGGCCTTATTCCAGCGGAAATAACTGATAGCACGTGCTGCGCCCGCCCGCTTGATCCCGAAGCAATATGCGCCGTTGCAACAGATCGCTGATATCGCGCAAGGCGGTGTCCTGGGAACACTGGGTGTGCTTGGCCCATTTTGACGCTTACGATTTTTCTGCATGGCGGCCAGCTTTCCGGCCAGCCCAGACGTATACTACAAAGCTGCGCCATTTTTTCGGGACGCAGAATAAATGGTTTAGGATTGGACAGATGGAATTAACCGCCCCAGAGAACACAAACCCAATGGCCACCACTGCCCCCGAGGAAACCCCGTCGCTCCAGTACCGGGCAGTTCTCTTGATCGCGTTGTATATTGCGGCACTCCTTGGGCCTTTGGCCTTGGCCTCCACTGGCGGCGTCGTGCCCGCGGGGCAGTTTATCAAACAGATCGCCTTAGGCTTGGGCCTGGCCGGTCTTATGATTATCGCCACGAGCTTCGTTCTCGCCGCCCGCTATTACTGGGTCACTGACCCTTTTGGCTTGGATGCAGTGATGCTCTTCCACCGCAGAATGGCCATCGTCGGATTCTGTGCCATCCTCCTGCATCTTGCCCTGTTGTCTTATCTGAACATCGGCCTGTTGACCCGCCTATGGCTGCCTTGGCATTTGCAACTCGGGCGAATTGCGATTCTCTTGCTGACAGCGCAGATTATTGTAAGCATTTATAGATCACAACTGCGCGTGGACTTTGAAAAATGGCGCATCACGCATCGCCTTGTGGGCTTGGCCGTCTTGGTAGTAGCCTTTACGCACGGCCTGCTTTCCAGCGGGGCTTTTGCTCCCTGGCCGCTGCGAATGGTTGTGTTCATGGTAATTGCCGTGGCATTCTGGTCGCTGGTATGGAGTCATATCATTCGGCCGGACCGGTTGAAAGAATATCGCTATGTGGTTCAAAGTGTTCAGAAGATGAGTCCCGGTGTGTGGCAGGTAAAATTGCAGCCCGGTGCGGGGGGACGGTCTTTGCGCTACCGGCCCGGGCAATTTGCTTTTTTCCATTTCAACCGTCCCGGCGTTGACGCAACAGGCGAAGAACACGCTTGGACCATTGCTTCCAGCCCCAGCGAAACCGATGGATTGATGCTGGCTATTAAAGAGCTTGGCGATTTCACGCACACCATAGGCATGACCAAGCCGGGCGATGTGGTTACGGTGCACGGGCCATTTGGCCGCTTCTCACATCGGCTCCACAAAGGAAACGATGAACTGGTTTTTATCGCCGGCGGCATTGGCATCACACCGTTCCGCAGCATGATCCGGTGGTTGGTGGATCGCGCGGAAAATCGGCGGGTGCTGCTGCTATATGCCAATAAATCCGCCGGGGATATTCCTTTTTTTGACGAACTGGCGCAATACAGTAATGCCAGCGGCGGCCGCGTGCGGGTTGTTCATGTTTTAAGCCGCGCGGATGGTCAGTGGCAGGGAGAAAAAGGCCGCATCGACATTGCGTTGATAAAAAAATACTGCGCCGGTGATTTAAATGGAAAAACATTCTGGATTTGCGGCCCCGGAGCATTTACCGCCACCATGATTCAAACCCTGCGTGAAGCCGGTGTGGCCCAGGCCAAGATTCACAACGAAGCCTTTTGCCTGCTGCACGCGCCCGTGCAAGCGGATGGGCGTGGCCGCCGCCTAAAAGCGCTGACGATGGCCATTTCCTTTGCGCTGATGGTGATGGTGCTGTTATTTGCCTTGATTCGCACGGATTTCCTTGCGGCGCGTGCCGGAACAAATCCTCACGCGAGGCATGGACTCTCGCACCACCGCCTTGAAACCGCTCCTCCGAGAAAGTAGCAATCGCTTTGCCGGAGAGCGGATTCTGCGAACTACTAATAAATGGCCATTCTTTTTTACAACGGTTGACTGCAAGCACCGATGCCCGTAAAACCCATAGTATGAGTGGTACGAATCCTACAACTTCGGAACTAAAAAATCCCTGGCTCACACGTGATGTGCTGTTTATCTGCCTGTCGGCGTGTTTTGCCGATTTGGGTTATCAGGCTGTGCTGGCGATATTTCCCTTGTTTCTGGTAATGAATCTGCACGCCGCGGTCTGGGTATTCGCCTTGGCCACGGCCATCAGCTATGGCCCGGGTGCGATATTCGGCTTAATGGGTGGCCGGATGGGGGACCGTTACGGCCACAAGAAAATCGCCATAACGGGTAATTTATTTATTCCGCTTTTATCTTTAGCCGGGCTGGCGGCAACGCCCGTTGTGGCCGTGGCATTATTTGCCGGCGGCTGGTGGGCCAGAAATTTTCGATCGCCGCCACGGCGGACGCTTATGACAGAAATGGTCCTACGCGCTAACCGCAGAAAAGCATTTGGTTTGCTGCACGCGTTGGACATCGGCGGCGGATTTCTGGCGGCCACGGGGGCTATGATCCTGATTTGGGGCGGGACACCGTTAAAAATTATATTCCTGATCACCATCATTCCGCTGCTTTGTTCCAGTGCGGTTTTAGCGATGGTGCGGAATAGAAAAGTGGAAGAACCTGCCGCGCCAGGGCCGGCGACCAGCACCTCCGCAGGTGCTGGGAACATGAGCACGGGGGCCACCGGGGCCGCCGCACCCACCGACACGGGGCGGCGCATTTTGTATCGCCGATTACTGTGGGCGACGGGCTTATATGGATTCAGTTCCTTCAGCTTCGGATTTCCCATTCTTACCGTCGATCAGGCCACCAAGAGCCGGGCATTGGCGGTTTTGGCGTATGTGGTGTTTTTTGGCGTTTCCGCGCTAACGGGCCTGGTGGTTGGCAAATTTAACAAGTTCAACGTGAAAGCGTTAGCCTTGGCGGGATATCTGGCCGGCGGAATT
>JAJZDN010000143.1 GCA_021805985.1 Planctomycetota bacterium
TATAATGATGATCCGGGCCACGAACCCGCCGTCAACCCCCAATCCGACAGCGCATCGATTCTGGCAACCGACAACGCAATGTTCACTGATCCATCCGGTACGGTGGGATACACCAACGCTGGCAGCGGGCAGCCGCCGTGGTCTAATCATGTTGATGGATCGATGGGAAATTTTCTCCCCGCCGGCGAGCACGAGCTTTATAATGACGGCTCGGTATCTTGGGTGCCTATGTCCCAGATCAAAGTCCGCTTTTACTCTTTCGGCCAATTCTGGGGCTGGTGACCTCCGAGAGGCTGCATTGATTTCCTGTTTCACGGGCTGGCCCGCGCACGTTTTGTCCTCCCGAATTTCCGCTCCGAGAAATGGCAATCGGATAGAAAAGTCGTTGTTTGCATCGCACCTAATGGTTTTCCCGATCAGATCCATAGGACCGGCAGCTAAATTTGTGAATTAACCCGGTGTTTTTGGAGAATTATAATATGTTCAAGCCGCTGTTTTGCATCTTATTTACGTCCGTGCTGGCCGTTTGCACCCGGTCCGGCGTTGCCTTGGGGGTTGCTTTAGATTCGAGTCATCCAGAAGCATTAATGTCGGCGATAATGCATGCGTATAGATCGGGATCGGGACAAATTGTGATCCCGCATGGGGTGTACAAGCTGCCGGAACCCCGAGGTGGATTTTATCTATCATTTAAAGAAATGAAGAATTTTCGGATTGTCGGAAAGGGTGTGACCCTGCTGCGAACCGACCCGACAAAGGGTGGCATCCTGTTTGACCACTGCAGTAACGTCACGCTCGAGGGATTCACCCTTCGTTGTGACCCCCTTCCGTATACCCAAGGCCGGGTTATCGCCGTTGATCCTGCGGGTGGGTATATTGATCTCCAACTGTGTCAGGGCTTTCCGTCTTTGGGAATAATCGGGGAATTCGCGCCGTCTGGCTTTGGAGACCTCTTCAATCCAAAGACCCGCCGAATTGTGGGGGGCACGCCGGACGTAGGATACGACCGAGTAAACAGTCTTGGCTCGGGGCGGTACCGGTTATTCTCGAATGGCCACGTGAGCGCCACGTGGCGCGGCGACATTATGGCAATCCGGGGCATTTGGCACCCAGACGTTCAATTATTGGGATGCAATCGGATGGTGATCAAGAGCGTTACAGTGGAAGCGGGTACGGGGTTCTGCTTTTGCGAAGGCGGCGGCGACGGCCGCAACCAATACATAGATGACGATGTCACCTATCCGCCCAAGCCCCTTGGGGCGAATGTGCGTCCTATGCTTAGCGCTGACGCGGACGGCTTTCACAGCGGGTTTTATCCAATTGGAGTGCGTCATGGTCCCACCCTGATTGGCTGTCGTTTTGAAGGGATGGACGACGACGGCATCGCTATCCACGGGGCCTACCTTAGGGTCCAGAATATTCACGGCAAGAGGATCGTAATCCAGTCCGATGATGGTGAATTTGTGCGGCAAGGTGACACGCTTAAGTTTTATAATCCCAAAGGGGGCTACCTTGGCGAAGCCCGAGTAGCCCGTATCGCCATCGCCAAAAGCTACAAGCCACGTCGACAAAGCAAATTCACCCCCTATGGGCACGCCTCGCAATTTTATAGGGCGTATCTCAGTCAGAGTGTACCCGATGCGGTGTTTGCGGATTATATCAGTGACGTGGATCGCGATGGTTCCGGGTTTACAATACGTAACTGTACAGTGAAGAACAACCGTGCCCGTGGTATGCTGATCAAGGCCGATAATGGGATAATCGAGGATAACACTGTCGATGGGAGTTCAATGGAGGGGATTGTGGTCGCCCCGGAACTTAACTGGAATGAGGCGGGGTGCAGTTGTAACCTGCTTATCGAGGGCAATACCATCGAAAACGTTGGGGATGCCAATTGCGGCCCGGCCTACATGGCTGGCGCGATAAGCATTGTTGCGGCACCCCAAGTTGGCAACTTTTGCGTCGGTTCTATCGGCCATAACGGTATTGTGATTGTCAACAATCGGTTGGTGGACAACAGCGGCTTAAACCTATTACTCGTCGACGTAGGCAATGGGTTGGTAGCGGACAATCTGTTCTCCCACTCCATGTACAAAAGCCACGGTGGTAGTATCTTTTGTCGGTCCACCTTGATCTGGATTCAAGACAGCAGAAATATTCTGCTGGCCGGCAATTCGCTGGTTAACCCTGGCCATGCGCTCAAGAGGTCGCTAGGGATTGGACCGGGCACCAGTATGGTCGTGGGTATTACAAACGGCGTGAAGACCGAGCCCTTGGCAAGATAGCCGCCACCGGCGGAGAGTATATCCATTCCGCGTGGCGGGCATCGATGAGAGAATTTTCTATGTGTTATTTCAACTGGAGACTGCGTTTACTGGCCCGCCGTGTGGTGGAATTACAGATCGTGGAAACCGTCGGCCACGAGACGGTGCGTCGGACAATAAAAGAAAACGGTATGACGAATCGCAGGATCAAATATTGGGCCATTCCCCCGCAGGCCGATGCTGAGTTTACCGCAAGTATGGAGGAAGTGCTGGATACCTACGCCCAGCCGTATGACGCGGCCAAACCGGCCTTATGTATGGATGAACAGCCGGTCCGACTTTTGAAGGAAACCCGCCAGCCGATTCCGGCGACGGCGACGCACGCGCGTCGAGTTGAATATGAATACGAGCGGGCTGGCACCGGCACGATCTTGATGTTTACCGAGCCACTGGCGGGCTGGCGAGAAGTCCAGGCTCGGGCCACCAAGAGCAAGGCCGATTGGGCCCGGGAGATGGCGCGATTACTGGATGGACGTTACGCGGATTTTCCGCGCGTGGTGCTGGTATGCGACAACCTCAATTCGCATACAAAGGGCGCTTTTTACGAGGCGTTCGATTCCCAGCGTGCCCGGCGACTGGTGGGCCGCCTGGAGTTGCGCCATACCCCTAAGCACGGCAGTTGGCTGAGCACTGCGGAAAATGAACTCAGTTCTCTCACACGGCAATGTGTTGTCGGAAGGCGGTTCGGTGCCCCTGAGGCCCTGCGTCGCGAAATGGCCGCGCGTTCGTCCGATGTCAATGCACAACAAAAAGGCGTCCAATGGCACATGCAGACAGCGGGCGCCCGCACAAAGCCCATCAGTGTCTACCCTAAAATCGCGACGTGACATAGCACTAGACCCTATATTGGCCGACTTCTTGGCTTTTGGAATTGGAGTAAAAAATGGGTGAATTTTTGTTTGGTAAGAGTAGCCGACGGCGATGGCTGGGGTTGCTGGGTAGCGCAGGGTTGGCGTACGGCGCGGGTGAGCGGTATCTGCGCGCGTTTCCGGTAACGAGTGGTTCATGTTGGGGCGGCTTGGCACCAGGCAGCGGCTATTCACTCCAAGCAATCAGACTCATCAATAGCCACTTGCCGTTCCATTTTGCGATTGAAAGACAGTTCGATCAACCGGTTATTAACACGCGTGTCCGCACCCCAGGGCTTTGCTTGGAAGGTGGTGTTGCAACGAAAGTCGGTAGCCTCTACCGGCTTTTCAGTTGTCAATTTGATCATGGTAACTGGAACAAGCCGACGCGGCTTGTATATTTGGTGAGCCGAGACGGCATAAAGTGGAAATTCCAAGCGGTGATCAAAGCAGCGGCGACTTTCCGCGGTATAGCAACTCCCTTTTGGGAGCCCACCCCCATTTTTGACCATGGTAAAAACCGTTGGTACATGTTTTTTGTGGAGTACGGTGGTTCTAGTTCGGAAGGCGGAAAAATTCGGATGATGGCATCTACAGTAGTTGGCTATGACCAAGGGATTAGTGGGCCATGGCGCGACATCGGCGTTATTATGGGGCCGGGGGCCGATTCACAAGCTTGGGAAGGCGTACAGGGGGTTGACTCATTCTATCCCTATCAAGCCGATGGTCGCTGGTACGCCATGTATGGTAGCTCGACTTGGAGTTCCACGAATCGGCATCC
The DNA here is from genome assembly GCA_021805985.1 of Planctomycetota bacterium. Classification (GTDB taxonomy): domain Bacteria; phylum Planctomycetota; class Phycisphaerae; order WQYP01; family WQYP01; genus JAMDCX01. Next base: position 3,954 of record JAJZDN010000143.1, read on the forward strand.
ACGGTGGTGCATCGGATTAGCCTCTGCGTCGTCGCTTACGGGTCCCTGGAACCGGTGCGAAGGCAACCCACTACAGGTGGAGAAAGTCTATTGGGAGAACCCCATCGTAACTCGAATCGGTAGCTGGTACGTTGCCGTCTACGATGCCGCAGCCCCAGGATCCCCGACATATATTCACAATGGCGGGCACATCGCAGGATATACATGTTCGAAGGATGGAATCCACTGGCTGCCTGGCGGAAGAATTCTAGTGCAACCGAGCGGACCGGCCAACTGGTCGTCCGATTTGCGCACGCCTTTAGGCTTGATTCATGAGGGGAGGAGTATCTATACAATGTTTTATTCTGGCTTTATGCACGGGGCAGGCCCGATATTTTCGCGATATGAATCAGTGGGAATGGTGAAACTGCGGCTGGTGTGGAACCGCTAGAGTCATGATCACCGGCTACCCTCACCGCCGACAACGAATCTTACCATGCTCCCGGCTTCGTTCATAGGGGCGTTTGGAAAGGTATTTATACCGGAGTTTAGCAGGATACTGCTGATGGGTTTCCCGATCAAATCCATGGATTAGCAGTTTAATTTGTCAATCAACCTGGTGTTTAAGGATGAGGGAAGCATCTTGGAGAATTATAATATGTTCAAGCCGCTGTTTTGCATCTTATTTACGTCCGTGCTGGCCGTTTGCACCCGGTCCAACGTTGCCTTGGGGGTTGCTTTAGATTCGAGTCATCCAGAAGCATTAATGTCGGCGATAATGCATGCGTATAGATCGGGATCAGGACAAATTGTGATCCCGCATGGGGTGTACAAGCTGCCGGAACCCCGAGGTGGATTTTATCTATCATTTAAAGAAATGAAGAATTTTCGGATTGTCGGAAAGGGTGTGACCCTGCTGCGAACCGACCCGACAAAGGGTGGCATCCTATTTGACCACTGCAGTAACGTCACGCTCGAGGGATTCACCCTTCGTTGTGACCCCCTTCCGTATACCCAAGGCCGGGTTATTGCACTAAGTGATTCCGGTGCCTTAAGCCAAGTTGTCCGCATTTGCAGGGGCTACCGGAATGATTTGGCGAGTTTTTCAACAACCACAGTTTTCGGCTCAAAAACCCGTCGGATTTGGCCGGGCGAGACCCCGATCTCCCCCCAACAGATTAAGAAAATTGGGCGGCGGACGTTTCGCCTTACGCCGTTTTACGTTCCATGCAAGGTGGGCGACTGGGAGGTGTTTCGCGGCGCGGGAGCCTCCGACTTGGCGATCCTCGCGTGCCATCATATGTGTATTGAGCGTATAACGATCATGGGTGGCACCGGCTATTGCTTCGGCGAGACGGGGGGCCAAGGTGGCAACCTGTACATCGATGATTCGATTCTCTATCCTCCCGCTCCCCGTGGGGCCAACAGCCCGCCGATTTTGGCGGCCTGCTCGGACGGACTGCACAGTAACTCGGTTCGTCACGGCCCAACGGTGCTTGACTGCCATTTTGAGGGGACGGGCGACGACAGTCTCGCAATACAGGGATGGTACGCCATAATCCAACACGCCTCCGGCCGGAATTGGGTGGCGGAATTTCCGGCAAATGTTGGGACCGACTACTGTAAGAAAGGTGATCTACTTAGCGTTACGGATTCCCACGGTACTTATTTGGGTTCAGTGCATGTGGTCCGCAAAAAACAATTAATCCGGCCGAACCCGCGGTGGCAAGCAAGGCCTAGTGGGGTCGTTGGGGCCGCCTTCCCAGGCGATTTATACAACGTTACAGTAAGCACTCCCATTAACCATGCTGCATTTGGAGATCGCATCAATGACGTTAACACAGATGGATCGGGGTTCATAGTGCGCGGTTGCGTAATCCGGCACGGGTACTCCCGTGGGATGGTTATCAAAGCTGATAATGGTGTAATTGAGGACAACACCGTTGATTCCTGCGCGAACGGCGATATCGTATTGTCACCGGAGCCTGCTTGGGACGAGTCTGGGAACAGTTCTGGTGTGCTTATTGAAGGAAACCTCATCCGTAGCACGGGCTATGTCTACCCCGCTCAACCGGATTGGAATGAGGCCGGGGCGCTAAGCATCATTGGACCCACAGGCCCGCACCCAAATCGTTTCGGCCATCGTGGAATTGCAGTTGTGCAGAACCACTTCATAGGCAATAGCGGAATTAATTTACTTCTGACGGATTGCCAAAATGTAATAGTTGCGGACAACATTTTCTCCCGAGCGATGCGATCTTTTGATAACCGCGGCCAAAAATGCGGTTATGACCCATCCAGCCTGATATATTTGCAACAGTGCAACTCCGTTCTCTTGGCTCACAACTGTGCAATCGCTCCTGGCCCAGCCATGAAGAAGCTGTTGGGAATAGGGCCGGATGTCAGTAATGTGAAGGGAATAAAAGCTGGCGTCAAAACAATTCCGGCGGTGGTGCCGTAGTACTCCGGCGGCGAACCCAACAACGGCAAAGATGGGGCCAAGCAGGAAATCATCGAACGTGGTTCTCCCGATTGATCGAGTTGAGATATGGCACTCATGTGCGAGCGTATGGGTGGAGGTCCGACGAGGCTCTTGAAGCGGGTTGTCACAAGCATAATTGTAATAGCGGCCGTCGGCAGCCGTTTCGCTTTTGCTGGGAGCCTGCCCGATCCACCCCTTGGGATCGGCTTCGTCCCACACGATGTACGCTGGAGCGCCATGTGGATTTCCGCACCACTGCCGCCACATAATCCGTTGCGTAAACTAAGCTGGGTATGGGGTCGCACAGGTGGCGGCGGCACGGTTCCGAGCACAGCCTGGTTTCGACGACAAGTAAAGTTGCCCGGCCATGCCGTCATTCGCAAAGCGATATTTAATATTACTGCGGACGAACAGTTCACACTCTATGTCAACGGTGTTCGGGCTGCGCA
>JAJZDN010000036.1 GCA_021805985.1 Planctomycetota bacterium
GCCGTGAGCCGCATCTATCGCGGAATTTTCGGATGGAGGATAATCTGCAGGTGCGGGAAGCGCGCAATTTACGGCGCTCAATTCGGCATTCTCGATTTGGGCAGTGCCCGACGGTTTGCAAACCGAGGATTTGCGGTAGAATGACCACACCATTATCAGGCGGATCGTGATCAGGAAAACCGCATGGTTGCACTGGGCGAACAATTTCACAGCGAGGCCGAGGTTACAGGGGACAGGGGGGACGAGAACGCAGGAGCTAGGAGTTAGGAGTTAGAATGCTTGGGAATCGCTGTCGCTGCTAAATGCGAGATGCGGGATGCCGGGTGCTAAACGAGGTTACGGGGGACAGGGGTGACAACAACGAGAACGAAGGAGTTGGGAGTTAGGAGTTAGAAGCGTTTGGAAGCGCTGCGCGGCGTTGCTGCTCAATGAATAAAGTGGGGAGCCGGGGGTTAGAAGAGGTAACGCAGGCGTCCCGCCTGCCTGTCCCGCGTTTACGTTGCGGGCCAGATGCCGGATGCAGAATGCGGGTACGGGCTAAAGGTTACGGCTTCCAGGCAGTGGACCGATCGTACGGGGGACCGGCCAATGGCCGAGGGGAATACAGACGCCGTTCCCGTGTGTAGAAGGCTCGCCACTTGAGGCGTGAACTCTACATGCGGGGGCGCATTTTTCCGGGGAACGCTATGCACCGATTGTCACTTCGAAGGGTTTGTCTCACACTCACCGCCTGCAATACTACGGCTATCGTCTTCGGTCAGGATTCTGGTTGGATCTGCAGGAGAATTGCCCCATCTTTATACGGCGAGTGGCCGGCACCGCTGGGCTTCCTGCCCTCGAATTCATGGGAAGTCGTCGCGGTGCTGGCGCTCTCCGCCCTATTTTGCGTAAGTGTTCTGGTGTGCGTTCAGGTGCTGGCAATTGCACCGCACCGGCATAGCTGCAGATTGCCCGCCGCCGCGCGCGGACGTGTTTGGCTAAGTGTGGCGAACGTGATCGCCATGGTATTCATACTCGTTGGTCCACAGGTGACAAGATAGGGGGGTATCATGGTTAAATCGCATCAAGGTATGAATGATCGGAATCGGCTCTGGCTGGGATTATTAAGCCTCGCCGCAGCTATCGGATGGGGGATCGTGGCAGACCTGTTTTTTTTGTGGCGACAAATGATGTTCGGTTCTCCCTGGGCTCAGGACCGGTTTGTTATGAATCTGGGGATTTGCTTGCTATTGCTTGCCGGCGCAGGCGCAATGCCGTATTGGAGGCCAAGATTTTCGTTCTGGTGGACGAGGTGTTGTTGCGCCTTCGGTTTGGGCATGGTGTATGGGGCAGCGCTATCCGAACACGAGAGGGGTGCGTCTACCTTGCTCTACGTATTGTGCGGAGGCACTGCCGTGGTCTTCCTGGTGACCAGTCGGCAAGAAGGGCCGCACCGGTGACCGAAGGGGGCACAAAATTTTTCTGCCCCAAGCCGAAATGAGGAAACAGGTTTTTGGCATGGGGAAAGAATAGCACGGGAATAGGAGTCCGTTGGTGTCTACCAGCCTTGGGCATGGGTGGCGCGGGCTTTGAGGATATAATTATGGCAATTACTGATCCACAACGCGTTCCGGGCATGAACTGAATGGGCGTCGGTGATCGGGGCGTATGCATTTTGGGTTAAACCATGGATGGGAAACTTTTTATTTTTAACTTCGCGGCCCTGTCGGCGGCTCTCGTCGCCAACGTATGTTCCCATATACTTTCCTCCTTGCTTCGCGACCCCAACCCCCTGGCCCACCGTCAATCCTAATTTTTGGGTGTGACAGAGCGCTAGGGGCAATCCCATGCTGGAAATCTTCGATGGCGCCTCGCGTATGCTTGAATCGCAGCAGCTTATGCGGCAAAATGGTCGCACGCAGATGCTTTTTGATGGTAATTCGCGCATGTTCTGCGGGGCAACCACCGACTCGGACAGGCCCCTAGACTTTGACACCGTGGGCCGGCGGGGGAGCTTTGTAGGTGCGCAGCATTGGCCCAATCGCATAGTGCAGGAGCAGCAGGTGGCAGATAATGAATTGGCAACCAACCTCGGGGCACGGGTGAAGGTCTGCTGGGCGGCGTTCTTGGCATTCTGCGCATTCATTCCCTATTGCCTGTCGTGGTTTTCATTCGGCGGGATGTTTCCTATCGTCATATCCTGCAGCCATTGGTTGCTTCCTCCAGCGGTGGCAGCCTTGTCCGCATCGGCAGTGGCGAGTCGTACCGTCGATTTTTGGCGGATATCTCGCGCGGGTGGCGCGCGAGCTACGGTTGGAGCATATTTATTAGCCGCCAGCCTCGCTGCGGTCGCATTGGGAGCATCCGGGCTGTGGTGTTGCATGGTGCTGGTCAGTCTCGCCTACGGCGGCTGAAAAGAACGGTTCACACGGGAGTGCCGAACATGGAACGGAGTCGATGGTTCAAGCGTGGAGGCGCGCTGCTTCTGGCGATCATTGGATTAGCCGGCTCGCTGGTGCTGTTGATTGCGGGCGTACCCCCCGTGCACTTTCCGCTGCCCCTGATTCCGGAGCCTGCCGCAGTCTTGTCGTTGGGCTCGGCGCTCTGCGCAGCGGTCGACGTGCTGGCCTGTGCAGCCCCTCAACCGACGGCTATGGGCCGCCGCCTGGCGGGCTGGGCTGTTCTACAGTTGTCTGCGGTTTGCTTGGGCTGGTCGTTAGGCGCTGTGCTGGCTGGCGCCACCAAGCTAATGTACGGGATGTGACATGGTTGCATTGAGCGAGGAATTTCACCTCAACGGCACGACGCCGGCCGGCGGAGGTTGCAGGTTACGGGGGACAGGGGACAGGGGTGACGAGAACGCAGGAGTTAGGAGTTAGAATGCTTGGGAGGCGCTGGCGCTGCTAAATGCGAGATGCTGTGATGAGACGAGGCAGGCGGAACAACTAGCTGCGTCACCGTTTATGTTCAACATCCGCAAGCCGCCCGGACATGAAGGGGATAGATTTGCCCGTGCTCAGAAATAGCAGGGGTGGAGAGTAATTCGTCAATCAGACTGGTGCTTGTGGTTTGCCGAGCCGGCGGGCGTAGCCCGCGGGATGTAATGAAGGGCTTGTGGCGCAATGGAAGAAACTCAGGATATTCTGCTGGCCGGAAAATGGGCGGCCACGGCGGTGATCATAATATCTACCGGTCTGCTGCTCGTGGGATTTGTCTGGGCGTGCGTCGAAAGCACCGGTTGGATTTTTCTGCTTTCAATCGCGGGGACATCACTCCTCTGGATCGTGCGTCCAGCCGTGCAATACAGGGTGTCGCTGTTGCGAGGTAGCGGGGCTAATCCCTGGCAGTTATGTTTTGACGTGTCAATCCTCGGCTTTCGCTTCATTCACGAGCAGCTAGGCTTTCAGAAGTTCCAAGTGCGCCATACTGCAGCTGAATGGCCCAGCGAGTGCGGAGTTAGAGTTTACGTCGTTGGGGCATCCGGCGAATGCCGGTGGGCGACGGGTTTTGCAGCGTCTGTTTTCTGCGGTCCGCAGAACATCGAGGAGGTGGACAGGCTCTGTGCAGCCGCATCGGGATTGGGGGTCGAGGTTTCAATGTCGAAACATACAGCCCGAGCGCTGGAAAGATTGCGGAGCCAGGGACATTGGTGGGTGGCTCCCTTCTTACTGTCGTTTTGGCGATGGTCGCGAATGAAACTGGCCGCAGTGAGGGGCGTGGTGCGCCGGCGTCGGCACTGATTGGGGCGCCGGAAAAGGGGTTGGAGCTGCGTGTATCCTTGAGGAGTGCAGATATGGCCTTTGGTAATTCGCGATCATCCACGATTCCGCCGTCGCCCCCTCTTTTCAGTCGGGACGTGCGAACGGGCCTTTTTCCAGTAGTCGTCGAGGAAATTGAAACGCTACGGATTGAGCCGCCGACGACGCCTTCGTCGCTGGCAGGGTGGATGTCTGTAGTGTTCAGCGCCGTGATAATCGCATTTTTTATCCTTCTCGGATTGCGCCTTCGTGCCGTGGGTACGGGCAACTGGTGGATACCAATTGCCATTTCCCCGATGTGCGTCGTGGCGACGGTGGGTGCGTGGTACTGGCATGTCGGCTTAGAGAGAGCGGAGTCGGCGATGGGACCCTGGCTGATCTTTTACAAAGAGCAACGACTCGTTAACTTACCCCGGCTGAAACGGACGGTGCCCCTGGCCGATTGCAGGCGACTGGAATTGGTTTCGGGCCGGTGGCTAAAAGGCGAAATACCGGGTCAATGGTTCAAATTAGAAAGCGAGTTCCCCGTCAACCGGGAAATTCATTTGATCGTTCACACTCCAGAAGGCGGTGAGGAGCGGCTCTTTGTCCTGTACTCCATGGTGCGCGGCAAGATCACGCTCGCGGCCAAAGCGGTAAGTCGCGCTACCGGCTTGGAAATTGTGGAAAAAGAACAAATGGCCCAGCGGGTAATGGAATAACCCTCGCCGTAGCGATGCAGGGGGCCGACGGCACCTTTAACACAGGCCTGGGAGCGTTTGCGAGTCATCGCCGGGTCGCGACGGCGTGATTTTTGGCCTCTTGGGGCATCGTCGCGTCTCATAGAGCACCGTGGTGATAACCCGGTGGTTGGTTCGTGGCACTGGATCAACCACCGGATTAACATCCGGTGCTCGGCGGGCGGGTCGTGGTTAAAGAGCACCGTGGTGATAAACCCATAGTGGGTTGGCGGCACTGGATCAACCACCGGATTACCATCCGGTGCTCGGCGTTCGCGTTGTGGTTAAAGAGCACCGTGGTGATAACCCGGTGGTTGGTTGGTGGCACTGGATCAACCACCGGATTATCATCCGGTGCTCTGAAGGCTCCAGCGGGGGTGTGACAGAGCACTGGTGGGTTTACCCACTGGCAAGCAAAATAGCAGCGCCAGCGCTTCCCAAGCATTCTAACTCCTAACTCCCAACTTCTAACTCCTCGCCCCCCCCTGCATGATCTTTCACCGCAACGCGTTATGCACATTGGCGGGGATGTGGTATTTTTATGGGGTCTTTTGTTCTGGAGATTTTACGTGAGTGCAGAATCTAATTCGACTGAAAGTTTGGAATTATCGTCGCAGGAGCTTCAGAGCGTGGAGAAGCTGCAGGACGGTTTTACAAAAATCCGGCGGGAATTGGCCAAAACCGTGGTCGGTCAGGACCAGGTCATTGAAGAACTTCTGATCGCCTTATTTTGCCGGGGGCATTGCCTGCTGGTCGGTGTGCCGGGGTTGGCCAAAACCCTGCTGGTGTCGACGTTATCAAAAACATTAAATCTAAGTTTTAGCCGCGTGCAGTTCACACCCGATCTCATGCCCTCGGATATTACCGGCACGGAAGTTATTGAAGAAGACAAATCCACGGGCCAGCGGTCGTTGCGGTATGTGAAAGGCCCGATCTTTGCCAATGCTGTTCTTGCCGATGAAATTAATCGTACGCCGCCCAAAACCCAGGCGGCGCTGCTGGAAGCCATGCAGGAACATCAGGTAACCGCGGGCGGCGTGCAGCGGCAATTGCCTGAACCGTTCTTTGTCATGGCTACGCAAAATCCCATTGAGCAGGAAGGCACCTATCCTCTGCCGGAAGCACAGTTGGACCGGTTCATGTTTAATGTGCTGGTAAGTTACCCCACCGAGCAGGAAGAATTTGATATTGTTCGCCTCACCACCGCTCCCCGCCATGTGCAGGTGGAACATGTCCTGACGGCTCAGGAAGTTCTGCAATTGCAGGAACTCGTGCGGAAAGTGCCCGTGCCGGATCATGTGGTTCGCTACGCCTTGCGTTTAACCAGGCAAACGCGGGTATCCCAGCCGGATGCTCCGAAATTTGTGAAAGATTATGTCGCATGGGGTGCCGGGCCGCGGGCCTCGCAATATCTGGTTCTGGCGGGCAAGGCGCGGGCGCTGTTGCAGGGGCGGTACCATGTCAGCACGGAGGATATCCGAGCGGTGGCATATCCCACCCTTCGCCATCGTGTGTTGACCAATTTTAATGCGGAAGCGGAAGGCATTCATTCCGATGATATTATCCGCATGCTCATTGAACATACCGATCAGAATGATCAAAGCGCGAAAGTGACCGCAGGTATGCCCAAGGTGTTGCACACCGCGTAAAATGGCGGAACGTGTAAAATTGTTTTAAGTGGAAATCTAAGGGTTTAAAGCGTGTGCATTGGTGACTGTGGAAACCTCGCAAAAGACGGATTATAAAAAATATCTTGATCCGCGCACGCTGGCCAAGATCGCCGCGCTGGATGTGCGGGCGCGATTAATTGTAGAAGGTTTTATCACCGGCATGCACCGCTCGCCGTATAAAGGCTTTTCCATTGAATTCGCCCAGCATCGCCCCTACACCAGCGGCGACGATATAAAATATGTGGATTGGAAAGTCTTTGGTCGCACCGATCGGCATTACATCAAACAATATGAGGAGGAGACCAATTTACAAGTCATGTTGGTGGTGGATGCCTCGCACTCCATGAATTACGCCGGTCAAAGCAATCCGCAGTGGCGGAAGTTTGATCACGCCATCAGCATTGCCGCCAGCATGGCGTATGTGGCCATTCATCAACAGGACGGTGCGGGCTTGGCCGTCTTCGACCAGAAAATCCGCAAGCTTTTGCGCCCCAGCAACAGCCCGCGCCACTGGCGCACCATTATTGAGGAGCTTTCCAATTCCCCCGGCGCCCCTAAAACCGGCACCGGGCAGGTGCTGGAGGAAATTGCCGAGGAAATTCGCCATCGTAGTCTTTTTATTGTCATTGGAGATATGTTTGATGATGCGGCGGCCATCATCAAAGGAATCCGCCACCTGCGGTATCGGCGGCATGATGTGATCATGATGCAGGTACTGGATCATGATGAATTAGAATTCCCTTTCCACAATACTACCATGTTCAAAGGCATGGAAGACCTGGCGGAGGTGGTGGTAGAGCCACAAGCATTGCGGGAAGCGTACCTGGAGGAGTTTCAGAAGCACACGGAAAAATTACGATCCGCGTGCCATAAATTGCAGGTGGATTTTCTGCAAATTGATACCAGCGTGCCGCTGGATGTATCGTTGCCGGGATTTCTAGCCAATCGCGCAGCACGAATTCATTGAGTGAAAAGGAGTTAGAAGTTAGAAGTTAGAAGGTTTTGGAAGCGCTGGCGCTGCTATTTTGCTTGCCCTTAGCAGTGCCGCGGCCAGCGGGCTGGCCGGCTTACCTGTAACCCGTAACCTGTAACCTGTAACCTCGTCCGGAGCCGTCGTGAGTCCATTATCGCCCATTGCTGTCTTGCCTTTTGTTACGCCGTGGCTGTTTGCCGCGGGGGCGGCGGCGGTGTCGATACCGATTGTGATTCATTTGTTGAATCGGCGGCGGTTTCGGATTCGGGCTTGGGCGGCGATGGAATTTCTTCTGGCAGCCCATCGACGCAATGTCCGGAAACTTAAATTACAGCGCTGGCTTTTACTGTTATTGCGCTGTCTGGCATTGCTGCTGCTGGCGGCGGGAATCGCGCAGTTTCTTCCGCCCGGATCGGTGCTTGGCGCGATTCTTGGCCAAGCTGATCGGCTGACTCTGGTAGTCTGGGATAATGCCTACACCACGCAATATCGGCCGGCGGGGCAAAAAACCGTTTTCACCCGTGCTCGGTCCCTTCTGACGCATTGGCTTAACCGATCCAATGCCCAGGGGCGCGTGGCCGTTATCAGTGGTTCCACAAATCCCCATGGCCTGTTGAATACACCCGCTGCGGATCTTGCTACCGTCAGTCACCTGGTGGCCGGCCAAAAACCGACGGACGCTGCCGTTGATCTCGCGGCGGGACTGAAACGCGCCTTGACGGTCTTACAGAAACAGAAAAAGCGGACCAACCGCAAACGCCTCTGGCTGATTACCGATGATGCCCAAGCCGCCTTCGCTCCACAGGCCATGACCGGTACCGCAGCGGGTACGGGCACTGCCCAGCGGCTCAAAACATTAATCTCTGAGATTCGTAAAACCGGAACAAGCGTGCGCGTCTTTGATGTCGGCGATCCGCACGCGGGCAACATGGCCATTACGCAACTGAAACTCGCCCGCCATTTTGCCCTTATTAACCGGCCCTTGCGTGTTCGCGTAAGCGTCTGCAACGCCACTGCCACCCCCCAGGCGCAGGTCAAGGTGCGACTTTTTTTGGATCAGGTGGCGGCCGGTTCCGTCACGCTGCCGCAAATAAACCCCGGATCTCAAGTAACCGTTGATGCCACGTTGGGGGCAGACATTACAGTCGCCGGCATGCACACCATTACCGCTAAACTCCCCGCAGACGGATTGTTAATCGACAATACCCGCCGATTGGTCGTCCACGCCCATCGGCGAATGCGGCTGTTGCTGGTGGATGGTGCACCAGGCGATCCCATGGCCGGCCGCCTGGCCAGTACCGCATGGTTAGCAACAGCTTTGGCTCCTTTATCGCATGGCAATACCTTTGATCCGCACGTGATCAGCGCCATTGAGCTTTCCGCACAGTCTCTGCGGCATTATGCGGCGGTCATTTTCAGTGATACATCAGCGCCGGGGCCACACATGGTCGAGCGTTTACGCGCGTTTGTGAACGCCGGCGGACTGCTGCTGATATTTCCCGGGCCGCAAGTCTCAGGCCATACCTGGAGTGCTGCGCTGAAAACCGATCGCAGCGGATTGCTGCCCGCGGTGATGGGCCGAATCACGGTACCGGCAAAAGCCCTGCATTTTAATTTTGGTGCACCCGGAAATGCCATCACCGGGCCATTTCTGGCAGCGCGGCAAAGCGGCATCCACACTGGCATAAGTTCAGTGGTTATAACGCATTATCTGAATTTGCGGGTCATCAATCCTGAGTTATCCCAAACGCTCCTTACCTTCAGCAACGGACAACCTGCGTTAATGTGCCGCCGGGTGGGGCGCGGAGAGGTTATGGCGGCGGCATTTACCTGTGACACCCGCTGGACCGACTTTCCGGCCCAGCCATCCTTTTTGCCCTTCGTCTATCAGGTCATGTATTTCGGCATTCCGGATCGCAGTGCCCGCTGGAATTTGCAGGTAGGTGGGCACTTTACTCTGGCCGCGGGAAAAGCGGATATCTGGCGTGGCCCGAACGGAAAAGCCTTCGCCCTGCGGGATCAGCAAGTCGATGCACGGATTGTCGCAAACAGTCCGCGGCTTTGGCTTGCCGGCTTGTATCGCAACAGCATGCGCACGAGACTTGTGGCAGTGAATGTGGATCCGGTAGATGCAGACATCCAACATCTTCCCGCGTCCCGCATTGCCGCGATACTTGGCCTGCCCGTCGCCGATGTTATCAGTGCGCCGCAGGCCTTGGCACACCAGCACACGCATCAGGCCTCCATCGGTGGCAATGCCGGGCAGCGATTATTGCTTCTGGCCTTATTGGTATTGCTGGCGGAAACCCTGTTGGCACGGGCATTTTCGCGCTATGATCACAAGCCGGACAGGGCCGCAAAGGCGGAGAGCAAAAAATGATGGTCGATAAGGTGTTTCACGGAAATATACCGCTAGCGGCAATCAGCAGCGGTCGCTGGGCCTTAGGCACGGGACACCCGTGGCTGATGGTGCTGCTGATGGCGGCGGCTGCCGTGGTGGGTTGGTGGAGTTATCGGCATCAGACGGCGACGCCCCGCTTAAAACTCGCTATGGCGCTTATTCGTGCGGCTATTCTGGTGGTCGTTGTACTGTTGCTGGCCAAGCCGGTGTTTGTCATGATCCATACGCTGCGGCGCCCCGCGGTCGTGGCGATTTGGGTGGATAGCTCCCGCTCTATGTCGCTGCGGGATGCGTATACAAGTCCGGCTAAAATCAAACTCATTGATCAGGTGCGGCAAGCCCTGGCGGTAGCGGATTCAAAAACAAAACGTCCCACACGTTTTAATCTCGCGTGCTTTAGTCTTAATCAAGCGGCCAAAACATGGCTTGCCGCCCTGGCTAAAAATCAGCGCGTCGCCCTGTTTACCGGCGGTGCGCATGCCCACCTGCTGGGAATGGCGGATTCGCCCGCGCAGTTAGCGCCGCTGCTGCAACGGCTGGCAGCCATAAAGCCGCACGCCGACGCCACGGATGTCCCTGGCGTCGTGGCGGGAATATTTAATGACCTGCAAGGCCGCCCAGTCAGTGCGGTTCTGGTGTACACCGACGGGCGCAGCACCCAACCGGCATCCGTCAGCATGGTTCATCATCTGGCCAAAGTCGGCGCGACACCCATCCTGGCTATCCCCCTTGGGCAGGTTCAATCGCCCTTTAATTTAGAAATAGCCCGGGCCCAGGTCGCTCGCCATGCCTTTGTGCAGGATCCCGTTGCGGTAACCGCCAAGATTCACATAACCGGGGCCACAGCGGTGCAAACCGCAACGATCCGTTTATTCCAGGAAACCAAAAACCAGCGCCGCGGCAAGCCCTTGGCCGTGCGTCGCATCACTATCCATCCCGGTAGCTCACAGCAAACTGTCAGCCTGATGTTTCACCCTGCACAACCGGGCAACTACCATCTGGTGTTAATGGCCGACGCGCTACCCCATGAATTAACGCACCGCGGCAATACGTCCCGCGGTGTCTGGACCCGTGTGGTGCAAGCCAAGGTGCGAATTTTATATGTGGAAGGCTATCCCCGTTGGGAATATCGCTATCTGAAAAATGATCTGATGCGGGAAAAAACCACGTTGCTAAGTTGTCTGCTGTTATCGGCGGACAATCGTTTTGCGCAGGAAGGCAACATTCCCATCAACCGCTTTCCCGATACGCAGGCCGAGATGAACCGCTATGACGTGCTGGTGCTGGGGGATGTGAATCCGGATTATTTTTCCGCCGCGCAGGAAAAAATCATTCTCCGTTTTGTCGGGCGCTACGGCGGCGGTATGGGCATGATTGCCGGGCCGGATTACGCTCCAGATGCGTATAGCCATACCGCGCTTGCGCCCCTGCTGCCGATTATCGCCGGCAATTCGAATAATCCCATGCTCGCGCCGCCCCCCAGTGAACCCTTTGAGCTGCATCTCACCGCTCTGGGCCGACAGAGCATGTTGTTTCACTTTTTTGGCAGCATGAAAAAAAATCTCCGGCAGGTCGCCAATTTGCCGCCGCTGTACTGGTTTGAGCCGGTCGCGGGCTTGCAACCTAGCGCCACGGTTCTGGCAGATTTACCCAGTCACCGCATCGACGGTCGCCCCGCACCTTTGCTGGTCTTCGGGCGCTATGGTGCCGGCCGCACAATGTTCTCCGCCATTGACGATACCTGGCGCTGGCGCTATTACCACGGGGCACCGCTGTATAAAAGCTACTGGCTGGAGATGATGCGTGAATTGGCCCGCCAGCGCGTGTTCGGCGGGTCGCACGCCCTGGTGTTGCGCACCGAAGCCCGGCGCGTGCAGGTGGGACAAAGCAATCGTATTTTTCTCTCCGTGCGTGATCCGGAATTAACCAGCCAGATGCCCGCCTCCGTCCCCATTGTCATGACGTCCCCCAATGGACGCCAGACGGTCACACTTTCTGCCGCAAGTGCGGGCCATCGGCAATATGAAGGTGAGGTTACGCCTTGGGTTGTGGGGCATTACACGCTGGCGGCCAAACCGGGGGTTTTGCCTGGAACGGTTAAGCCGGTGGAAATGGATGTCGCAGCTTCCATGCGGGAATTTTCCAACCTTACCGCCGATCCTGCCGCTTTAACGCGGCTGGTTGCCGGTACCGGCGGCGCGGTGATCTTGCCGACAAATCAAAGCGCTTTGGCGCAATTAATTCCTGATCGCAGCGTCGAAGCGGTCATCCGGCAATCGCGGCAAATCTGGAATAAACCCTGGGCGTTGGCGCTGCTTATCGGATTGTTGACGGTAGAATGGTTATTAAGAAAGCGTGCAGGGTTAATCTGAACGCCCGCTTGCTTGGCCTCACGGAGAATCCTGAACCATGGAGAATTCCCCCGCAGCTCCAGCTCTCTTGCAGCGCATCGGTCAACTGCGCAGAACGCTGCGCGGTGCTCTGGTGCTCCATGGCGTGGCCCTGGTGCTTTCCGCGTTGCTGTGGGCCGCGCTGATTTTGGCCTTGGGAGATTACTATTTTCACTTCCCCGGTATCCTGCGCCTGATTCTGCTTCTGGCAGTGCTGGGAGGCACGGCCGTACTGCTTTGGCGGGATATCATTGCCCGATTATTACGGCCCATTCCGGATCAGTTTCTCGCCGGCGTGCTCCAAAAGGCTGCCGCCCTGCAACATGAACAATTACAGTCCGCCGTGGAATTCATGGAGAACCGTACGGACCGCCTCAACGTGCTGGCGGCCAAAGCCATTCTGGAGGCCGACCAAACAGCGCAAGGCGTACAGGTAAAAACCGCATTGTCCTGGCGGCCAGTATTGAAGTTGTGGGCCAGTGTAGGTCTGGCCGTTATCGTGACAGCATGTATCATTGGATTAAATCCGGGCAATGCCGCACTTTCCATGTTGCGCTGGACCGGGCCGTTGGCCCACCATCCATGGCCGTTACACCAGCGGGTGGAATTGGTCTGGGATTCCGCCCAGCACCAGCCGCCGAAAATTTGGCCTCAGGGACAGGCACTGGCGGTGCGGGCGGTGGTAAAAAAAGGGTTCAGTCCGGATTTACGTGTGTGGCTGCAGGTGCGCTCGGGCCACGCGTCCGCTGCGTCGCAACTGATGACCTGGCAGGGCGCGGCACATGGGCATTTGTATGAAAAAGTTCTCCTGCCGCAGGGGAAAACGCTCCAGGTTCGTCCGGTTGCTGGTGATGATCATCAGGAGCCGTGGCAAACTATTCATTTAATGCGGCGTCCCCGGATTATCGCAATGACCGCCCGTATCGCCCCGCCCCATTATGCCAAAAAGGCCCCGACCTTTGACGTCAATGTGCTTGATCACCAAATCCGGGTGATTCGCGGGTCTCTAATCACCCTGACCATCACCGCGGATCAGACCTTGCAATCCGGGGCACGGACCGCGGCTTATGCGCTGGTTAATGCCGTCAGTAAAGTACCCATTGCTCTGGCGGCACACGTGATCCGTCGTAAGGCCGATACGTTGACCATTGGCTGGCTGGCGGAAAAATCCGTTTCCGGCCGCCTGCAGGTCATCAGCCATTCCGGCTTGGCCAATCGCCGGGGTGGAGCGATCCAGTTAACCGTCATTCCGGATGCTTTGCCCACCGTGGTTATTGCGCATCCCCAACATTCCGTGGAACTCACCCCCGACGGGTCATTCCACTTGACCGTCCAAGGCAGCGATGATCTGGGGCTGACCGATCTGTTTTTAAGCGGGACAGTCAGCGATATCAAGGGCCGCACCACGCCCGCATTCCGTACGCCGCTGGCGTGGCAAACCCTGCTTTATGATGCACAAACCCGTTTACAGCAGGGCAGCAGCACCTTGCGCTGGTCCCCGGAGAAACTACATCTGGTCCCGGGTGATACCGTGGAACTCACGGCTTTAGCCGGTGATAATTATCAACGGGTATTACCCAGCGGAGTCATCAAACGCCATCCGCTGGTAAAATCTGCGAGTTTGCTGGTAATGATCCGAGCGCGGCAGCAAATCGCCGCGGAAATAACCACGGACCTGCAAAGCGTCCGTCGCGCCATTAAGGCTCTGCTTGTCCGGCAGCAAAATACTGCCGCGCAAAGCGCCGCCATTGCACAGTCAGTTCGCAATTCCGGTAAAGCCACGGCGCAGCAGGAAACCGCGTTATCTAATCTAGCCACGCAGCAGGCCGATCAGGCCGCCCGGGCCGATCAAATCACCCGCACGCTGGGGCATATCAACCGTATCGCACGGCGCAATAAACTTGATCAATCTACCGCGGGAAAATTAGCTCTTCTGGCCGCATCCAAAATGGGGCAGGTGGGGCATATCGACATGCCCACGGCGGCGGCGCGTTTAACGCGTGGCGATACGCTGGCGAGACAAAATGCCGGGGCCAAAGCGGCTCAACAACTTGCCCACGCACATGCCGCGCAAAATCAAGCCATGCGCACGATGCGTAACCTGCTTAACCAATTGGGTGCACAAGGCGAATTTGACGCTCTGCTGGCCCAAACTCGGAACATGCTGCACCATCAGCAATTACTGCAGAATCAACTAAAGGCTCTGGCTGGCAAAACCATCGGCATGAATATGAATCAACTCCCGCCCGCATTGCAAAAGGCGTTGCAGCACCTGGCTGAGAAGCAAAATGCTTTGGCGGGTAAGGCCGCCAAACTTGCCGATAAACTTCAGCAGGCGGCGCAGGCTTTGCAAAAAAGCAATCCCGCTTTGGCCGCGGCCCTTGCAAGTGCCGCTAAAATTGCACAACACCAGGCTGTCAGTTCGGCTATGCAACTGGCCGCCGGTGCCATAAATAAAAATCAAATGCAGTCGGGTTCAGCCGGCCAGGCCCACGCCCACAAGGCGTTAAGCGATATGCTCAAAGCGCTCAATAGCGCGCGGAGTAAATCGCTGCGGCAGCTTGCTAAGCAACTGCGCGATCTGATCAAAATTGTGGCCCAGTTAATTATTCGGCAAAAAGCATTAATTGCCGTAACCCCCCACGCCGGGATTAAAGCATCGGAAACCGCTCTGGCCGCCAGCGCTAATCGGGAAAGCCGTTTGCAACTCGATACCTTGGCGATCTGTGGGCGGGCCGATCAGGTGGATCAATCCGGGCACCTTGGCGAGGACCTACGGGCCGCTGGCGGAAATATGGGACAGGCCACGGGATCCTTGCTGCGCGACCATCAACCCCACGCGCTGGGGCATGAAAATAGCGCGTTGCATCATTTGCAACGAGCGCTGGCATTGCTGCAAAAGCAGCTCAAGAAAGTCCAGAAAAAACAGCGGCAGAATCAGATCGCCAGTTTGAAAAAGCAGTATCAGTTGCTGCTCAAGGCCCAGGAATCATTACTCAATCAAAGCCGCATGCTGCGGGAAGCACGCGTGGCGCAGGGAATATTGACTCGGCCCCAGCAGTTGCAGGCGATCGGCATTGCCCGCGCCCAGCAGTTGCTGATGGCCGAACTCGCGGCGTTAGGCCAGGTGGAATCCGGCCCGGCTCCCCTGTTGGCGTGGCTCAACGGTAAGATCATCGACGATATGCGCATGGCAGCCAACGTCTTGGCTGGTGCTACCGCCAATCAAGGGGTGCTGGATGAACAAACTTCAGCGATCGCGAAAATTAAAGATATTATCCAAGCTCTCAAACAGCAGCAGAATCCGAAAAAGGGCGGTGGCAGCGGCGGGGGGGGAGGTGGCGGCAAGCAGCAACTCATGCCGCCAGCGGCTCAGCTAAGATTGCTCAAACTTCTGCAATTGCAGGTGAATGCCGATTCGTCGTATCTCAACAATCAATTACAGCACGCCGGCAACCCTGCACAAAAAAAAGGCGTACGCGATCTTGTGCGCCACCTCGGCGGCATGCAGGGCGACATTGCCACGCAGGCCCAGCGCGTTGTGCAGTCTATGAAAAAATGAGGTTCTGTTCATGGGTGTCCCAATTAGCGTAATGGCCCGGCATTGTGGTGCAGGCTTCCAGCCTGCCGATCCGCGCACGGCTACAAAAATAACCGGCCCGCCGAACCCAATTCGGCGAGCCGGTCCCAGTAAGGAGTTGCTAGTTAATGCCAGTCGCGGCGTTGTGCAAAATCTCTCCGGCCGTCCCGATCGCCACGGTACCAGGCATGATCATCACGATCCGGCCGCCGCCACGCATTCCAGCGATTCTGCCATACGATCCGTGGCCGGTAAATCGGATGATAAAAAACCGGGCGCGGTGCCTGATATACCATAGGCGGTGGGCAATACGCCGGCGGTGAATAATATAGCGGCTGCGGAGGAGGGCATATCGCCGGTGCCGGAACGGGGGCATAAACCGGCGGATAGTTGACAGGTGGGGGCGTATAGTAAAGGGGCTGCGGTTGTACAAACACCGGAACCGGTGCAAAAACGGGCAATGAAAATCCAAAAGCAATTCGCACACCCGCCTGCGCCGGCGCCGCTGCAGCAAGCATGGCCACAGTCGCGCCCGCCAGCAAGCCAAGTTTCAATCCCGCCGCTTTACCACCCAGACACCGAACTGAATTCTGCCAGAACATAACTATCTCCTTAAGTACATCCGGCCCAAACGAGTTCTCCGCAGCACACGCCACAGGTTCATCAACCCGTCTGACCAGCCAAACGAACCAAAATGTAAATAGTTTCAACATGTATAATATTTTCATATCAATATTATATTATTCGTATAAACGAAGATAATATCTAATATTTTAATAAAAATGGCATATCGCGCATAACGCACCGGCCTCACCAGAAATAAAGGTGTCAGGTACCTTTTTTTCCATGCGTTGTGTAACTTTTTACCGTAGTCGATCAACATATCGCGGTTTTTACGAAGGATCCCACGCTGCTGAAATGACACGTGTCTCCGTGGCGGACTTTTTCGGGGCAGCTTCCCGGCACCCGGGCGTGCGGTAGCAGCTGCCTTTTGCTCGATGTGTAACCCCATTTTTCATTATTATATAGAGGGCAAGGGGCCAAGATGTCCAAGTTCCGTGTCGTTTGCGTGGCAAGGTGTCCAAGTTGGACATGTAGAGGAAGTAGCTGATTTTAGAGGGTTTGGTCGAAGGTGGCCAAGATGTCCAAGATGTTTTGAGTTTTACCGAGAAATCGCAATCGCGGCGATTACTCGTACGGGAATCTGATACCCTGATTTCTTGCTGTGACAGGGTAGGGGGCGATTATTTTCCATTCGATCTAACGGGGTTTAACCGCGGATTGCGCAGATTACGCGGATAGGCTTCTGGGACGGGGGGCGCTCGTCGCCGGACGACGATGCTAAACGGGGGAGGGGTGAGGACGTTTGTGTGCCGCGGGTTTCGCGTTGGTTTCCGTGCCAGCCGGATTGCTTGGGTGCGGATTTGTCGGGCGAAGGGGGGATAAGCCGTAGCGCGTGCTGTTTCTGGATTCCGGCTACTGGGATCGGGCGTATTATTTACTTTTCAAACAGCGTGGCGCTGCAATGATCAATATTATCAGGGCCGCGGGGCTTCACTGATCAATGAGCAATGGGCGATATTGGGGAAGCTATAGGGCGCGGAGGTTGGCGGAAAGCGAGCAGTGGGTAGTAAGTTCAGTATTGATCAGTAATTCCAGTGTTGGGCAGTAGGTTCAGTATGGACCAGTAGTTTCGGTATTAGCGATGGGGTGGGATTTTGGATTGGGGTACACTGCATGCAATTGGACTACCAAAAAAACGGGTGAGGTCCTGACAGCGGCGGATGTGGAGCTTTCGTGTAGTCGCGGGGCCGTTGGCCGGGGCTTGGGCCGTGGACGGCTGACCTCAACGCCGGTTGCCAACTAAAGAGGAGTTGAGCCGATTGGAGATCAGCGGAGGGCGGTGTCGGTTATGTGGTAGTGGAGCGTGGCTACGCCAGACGGTGGTAAAGTTAAACTTGGAGCTTACAATATGCTCCGAAGGCCGAGCGAGGCAGGCCCAACAGGGAGGCCTAAGACGAAACAATGGGAGGCGTCCCTATTTCGCTTCTCAACTATTTGAGTAACTTCTGCCGGAGCTCATTGGATATACCGGTTATCGAAGGACGGACAAACTCCCGGTCACTCGATTGAATTACGAAGGCGCGAATTTTAGTGATGACCTCAGCACGGATGGTAATGTCGGCCGTCGGCCAGGGGCTGGCATGAGAGAGTTGCTTCTCCAGATCAATCCCTTCTCCTCCGCGTATTAAATGGAACTATTGTCGCCCCGTCAAGATATTCACAGGCAACAAACTGCGGACGGCCTCCCGGACGGTTCTGGCCATGCGCACGGCGGCGGCGGCTTCCTGCCTGCTGATGGAGTCCCAGTCACCCGGATAGCGGGCTTCCACAGCGTAGCGATTAAGCGGTTGGATCGCAGATAAGGAAAAATTCGAGGCGACATACCCAGCCGAAAGATTGAAGAGCACGACAAGGTCGTGGGTTCTCGGGAACGCGACGCCGTGGGCAACCAGCAGCGCCTTGAGATACTTTTCGGCGCATTGGTGGCAATGGAAGCATACTGTGTCAGTAGGACAATCCTCCGTGAGCGTCAAGACGTGCTCGGCATTGCGCAGGTCATGTTCAGCCTTCTCAACCCATTGCCGAACTTCTGCCGCCTGGTCAGGCTGCGCGTTCATACATCACCTTGCCTTCCAGGGCCGCGGTGCTGGCGATGGTGGCCATCATGTTTTTCTGCCGGTCAAATTGCTCGGGGGTCACCACGATAATATCCACCGGTATGGTGCGGTCCGCCAGCGCAGCGTCAATCTCGTTGGCCTTCTGGCGGCATGAGCCCTCAACGCGCATGATGACCAGAATATCCAAGTCACTGTCCGGACCAACCTGGCCGCGCACCAGCGAGCCGAACACGATAATTTTTTCCGGGTGAAATTGCTCAATAATACGATTCACCATCTTTCGGGCGACTGCCTCATACGCGGCTTGTGTATGTATCATATTGAAGCCTCCTGTCATGGTGCCGCCAGCAGTATAGCGGCCAACAACCGATTTTACTTGCTGCCAGAAGGAAAATCGCCGCGAGTGCATTGGCCGGTCCTAAGGTAACTGCTGCGAACTACCCGAGTCTCCAGATTGTCAGATTGGGTACGGAGTCAAAGTCGTTATCATTGGTTGCCAGATGGGAAAGACCGTAGAAACACCGCGGATTACGCGGATTGGGCTGCGGCCCAATAGAGTAGAGTTTTGAGAGAGTAGACAGTAGAGCAAATAGGGCTGGGAGCATTAGAGAGGCTGTCGCCGGAGCGGAGGAATTCCTCCTGCGGTCTACTTTCTACTCTCAAGTCCCGATTAGAGCAGCGTAAAAAAGCCGCGGATTACGCGGATAGATATTGGGCTTCCTTGCTCCGAGATTTTCATACACATTCTTGACAACGCCGCTTGATAACTGCCTCGGAGCCGACTACCTTGGAGATTGCTCAAACGCGGCGGCCTGGCGATCCTGGAATGAATCGGGAATGCCGAAAGCGTTAGGCCGGCGGTACAATAATCTTGCGGTTAAGAGAGATCACATGCAGGACAGCGTTATGGAAGTAATGAAAAATTCCCGATTGTCGACCATCAAAGGAAAGCAATCACGCTCGGTCCAAGGTGACGCCGGCCATCGGGGGGACCGCCTGCTTGCGCAGGGGGTACGTCGCGACGAGGAAGGCCGCCGGGCAGAGGCCCTCGAAAGTTATCTGGAGGCGGCGCGGCTTGGCAACGCAGTGGCGGCATACAATGCAGGCTGCATTATTTCGGATGCCAGAGGGGCGAAGCGCGATCCCGCAGCGGCGGTGCGGCTCTGGCGGCTCGCTGCGCGATTGGGAGACCCTGACGCCAAATACAATTTGGCTTGGGCCTATAGGCGCGGATTCGGAGTCCAGCGAAGTACGCGACGCGTTTTTCTCTGGACCAGGGCGGCGGCTGAAGGCGGACTTCTGCGCGGGCAGTTTAATCTTGCGCAAGCGTACCTGAGAGGCACCGGCACAAAACAAGACCTGTCCAAGGCTTTTGAATGGTTCCAGAAAGGTGCGAAGGCCGGGGACCCAGACGCCCAGTACAACTTGGGTGTCTGCTGGGAGTGCGGGGAGGGGGTGAACCGGGACCAGCGCATGGCGGTCGTGTGATTCCGGCGCGCCGCGAAATCGGGGAAGCGTCACGCGCAATATAACTTGGGGCTTTGCATGTTACGCGGCGAGGGCACACGGAGAAACTACCAGGGTGCCGTTGCGTGGCTGCGACGAGCGCGGAAGCAGGGCGATAGGAAGGCCGCACGGGTGCTGTCTCGGTTGCGGACAAAAGAAGGGCGGGCGCTTGAGATGGACCTGAAATAACCGAACGGCCCGGGCGCGGTTACAGTCTATGCCCGTTACACTATTCGCCGGACGTTTCCACAGGACACGCGAATAGTCATCATGGCCCCATTCGCATTTCTTCAGCACCGCTTTGGGAATTTTCTTGACCGTCATATTTTCAAATTGCCTTGCTTTGCCGAGGAAGGCGATGCAGCAGATCAGCAAACAGCGGTCAGGTCCGACATCATCGCTAATTTTGGTAAGCAGTTGACGATATCGCGCAAACGCCAAGCAAGTGGGTCGATGACACCCGTTTCCCTGGTCCGTGATAATGCAGCCAGTATCCCGCGTCTACCGCGCAATACTGAAATTACTGAGTGTACAGATAAATACTGTTTTCCCCTCCCCCTCGCCCTATGCCCGTATTGATCATTGCCCCTTGCTTATTGCCCATTGATCACTGAAATGCCCCATAGTTTGAAAAGTAAATAACCCACCGGATTGCATGATCAGGGATCCGGAAACACCGCCCGTTGCGTTCTATACTCCGCATGCGGCACGCAAACTTCCCCTGGTTTAGCGTCGTCGCCGGGCGACGATCGCCGCCAATACCGCAACAGTCCCAAACCAATCCTACCGGTATCCGCGGCTTAACCCTTCCGTGATCGCACGCAAAACATTCGCCGCAATTATGATTTTCCCGGGTAAAATTCAAAATAACTTGGACGTCTTGGCCACCTTGAAGAAAACCCGCTAAAGTCGACCACTTCCCCCACATGTCCAACTTGGACACCTGGCCCCGCATCTTGGCCACATTGATCTTCCCCATACTGAATAAATTATCAGAAGTTCCAATATTTTAGTGGTCCAGTTGCACCGCCAGCAGGGCGGCGCTGCCATGTTCCAGGGCGATGGTGTAGATGCCGGCTTTTGCACGTTCAACGGCAAGATGTTGTTGTCCTTTCGGACGGCCATTTTTTGAACCATTGAAAGTCAGGCCGCCAATGGTGATGTGGTTCTGTGAAGTAATGGACCGGGCGGTCATGCGTTCAAGCGTGGCGTGTGAGCTGTCAGGCAGGTTTAATTCAACGGTCACATTGCGGTGCAAATCTTTATTGATCAGAACAATTCGCGCCATCTGATGTTGATCCAGTGTCATCCAAATGTTGATATTCGCGCCGGAGTGAAAACGCATGGGGATGAGGCGCGAGTCGGGCGGGGCGGCCTGTGCGAACATGAGCATCCCGTAATAAAGCGGTAGGACTCGCACGGCGTTGGGATGGAAGCTCCAAAATGCCCCGTAGCGCGGCCCGGTATGAAAATTCACGCCAGCTGAACCGGTGGAGGCTACCTCAAACAGGGTATCAAGGCTCCAAAGCGACGCGGCAAACGCATTACTAACGCCAGCCTTGCCGCCACCGTAGGCCGAATTAATTTCCCCGAATCGCACCGGGATGTTGTATTCCCGGCCCGCGGCCACAGACGATCGAATTAACTGGGCAAAGACGGTGGATGATGAATTTTTCAGCAGATTGGCAATGTCAGCATAGCGGGGCGAGCGGCGATTTTTAATGGGCACGCCCAAGGGGTATTCGTGCATGGTCACCACGGCCAGCCGGCGATGTTCCTGCTTAATAAACTCCGGCGTATATTTTCGCCAGCCCGTACAGAAGGCCGGCCCGGCCAACATGCGACGGGGCGGCAACACCACGTTTAGAGGGGTTGTAAAAGCTTTCCATTGCCGTAAATAATCTTGCAGGGTATAGCTGCGTGCTCTAAGCCCGTTGAAGCGATAGGAGTCCGGTTCGTTGCCGATCTCGAACGCCAGAATGTGGCTTGCCCCGATGTGCTTAATGGCAGATTGAATCCACGGTTTAACCATCGCGGGTGTGCTACGGGCAAAATTTACACCGAGAATCAGCTTGCTGTGGGTTTGGACTTCCGCCGCATGCAACATCATCGCCGTCTGACTGGTTAAGCTGATGGTGTAACCGGGGGGACGTGGATGCAAAGCGGGCAGATGCCAGGCGGCGCAATCTTCGGAACTCCCACCGATACGCAGCACCGGCGGCCCTTGCAGCCGGCCCAGGCGATTGATCAATCGGGCGGTGATCGCCAGCCGAGGTCCGGAGAAAAAAGTGAAAATACTGATGCCATACTCCATCGAGATGCCAAGGAAAGATTTTGGAATAATGGCTCCCGCACGATCGAATTGGGGCTTCGCAGATACGATCACGTCCGCGTTGTCGGGTTGTCCGGGAATAGCGTTCGCAGCTTTCGCTGCCACGGGCCGTTGGGTGTAAAGCGGAATCACAGCGATGGTCGCCGCGAGCGTAAGGGGGAGTAAACGTTTGCATAACATTCGGTGGTTCTCCATGCGTTTTATCAAAAGACATCCATTCCAGTTAAAGCGCCGAACAAAGTGAGCGTCTTTACGCCCGGCAACCGATTTGCAAAATGAGCATTTTTTTCACGCCGTTGGCGAGGCCTCGCGGCGTTCACCAAAATCGGCTGGCAATAATTGGGAAACCAGCACCGGTGTAATGCCCGGGCCATCCGCATTATACAGCGGCGTCTGCTGCAGGATTTCCGGCGTGCGGGCATGGTTGTACATCTGCTGCATGATCCGCGAACTGATATGCACTTCCAGCACCACCCGCTGGGCAACGCTTTGATAATCCCGCGCCAGGACGATGGCATATTTTTCCAGAAACGTAATGCCCTTGCTGTCAGAAAGTGGGACGGATATTTCGGCGTGGATTAACTCTCCTAGCATGGTGCGCAGGACCACATCGGTAAGTCGGGCGACGCCTTCCCCAGTCTTGGCGCTAACCGGCAGGGCACTGGGAAATTTAAGCTTCCAGAAGGCCAGATCATCCGGTGAAGAAACTGCGTCGGTTTTATTTAAAAGCAACTGCGCCCGTTGATTGCCGCAACCAATATCCATCAGCACTTTCTGCACGCTGATCAACTGCTGCATGGCATGAGGATGTGCAACATCCAAAACCACCAGAAGCAAATCCGCATGAGTGGCTTCTTCTAAAGTTGCCTTGAACGACGCCACGAGGTGGTGCGGCAAATCACGCACAAACCCCACGGTATCTGACAATAATCCGCTGTGGGCACTGGCCAAGCGCCATTGTCGTGTTTTAGTATCCAAAGTGGCAAAGAGCTTATCTTCTACAAAGGTACCCGCGCCGGTAAGCGTGTTAAACAAAGTGCTTTTGCCAGCATTGGTGTAGCCCACGATACTAACTGTGAAATGCTGTTCTTTGCGCGTGGAGACTTCCCGACTTTTGCGTTCCTGCACCTGGGCAATCCGCTTTTTTAAATCCGAAACTTTGTCGCGCACCAGGCGGCGGTCAATTTCCAACTGCATTTCACCGGGGCCGCGGGCACCGACGCCGGCTCCGGCACCCGAACCGATGCGTTCCAGATGCGCCCACATGTGCCGCAGTCGCGGATAGGTATATTCCATCTGCGCCAGGGCCACTTGCAATTGCGCTTCGTGGGTTCTGGCCCGAGTACCGAAAATGTCAAGAATCAGTTCACTGCGATCCAGAACTTTGCAGTCACAAATCTTTTCCAGATCACGCAATTGATTCGGCGACATGTCATTGTCAAAAATCACCACCTCCGCACCATGCGCTTTGACCATGCGCCCGATTTCTTCCGCCTTGCCCCGACCGATATAGGTGCCCGGATCAATGCTCTGACGCTGCTGAATAACACGCTCGATAACCTCGGCTCCGGCGGTGGCCGCCAGGCTGGCCAATTCACCAAGGGGATCGCGCGGATCAGCGGTTGAATCGGGTAGCAGGACGCCTACGAGAATTGCTTTTTCCCGCTGTACGGATAATTCGGTGCGATGATCTTTAGACAAGTGTTGAAAACTCCTGAAATATGCCCCTATTGGCTCTTTCGTCGATCTCTCCGCCCGTGCCTGGGTCTTAGCATTATGGCCTGCCGCCTAAGTTGTGCCCCGCCCTTACTCGGACCAGCTCCTAGTGGGAGCCGGGCGTGCGATTTTCGATCCTATTTTTTCGGCTCTCCACAGCGATTCGGCAGGCCATGGTCAGGGCCGCCTTCATGCTGCCCGGGTCAGCCTTATTTTTTCCAACAATATCAAACGCGGTTCCATGATCCACACTGGTTCGAATAATCGGCAGCCCCAAGGTCAAATTGACACTGTTATTAAAATCCAGCAGTTTCACCGGTATCAACCCCTGATCATGATACATCGCCACGACCAGATCATATCCGCCTTTCGCCGCTTTATAAAAAATAGTATCCGCGCTGAACGGGCCTTGGGCGTCAATACCATGTTGGCGGGCCATGAGTATTGCCGGCTCAATAATCCGCTTTTCTTCATCACCGAACTGCCCATTTTCACCGGCGTGGGGGTTTAATCCGCATACCGCAATTCGCGGATGTTCTATGCCGAACCAATCCTTCAACGCCTGATGCGCCAGATCAATGGGGTCAAACACCGTGCCGATTTTAAAACTATGGCGCAGCTCGAAAAGTGCTTCGTGAATCGTGCACAGCACCACCCGCAAACCTTTGTGTAATTCGGGCACCGGCGCACCCGGTGGCACACCACCCGGTAACGCGGCGGGAGCATTGGCCGCGAACATCATGGCGTACCGCCGGGCGTTGGTTTTTTCGGCCAGCAGTTCCGTGTGGCCGGGCCATCGCGTATAGCCGGCAAGTTTCCAGCTTTCCTTACAGATCGGCCCGGTGACGATGGCGTCGATTTGATTTTTTCGTGCGGCATCAATGGCATCGGTGACAAATTTCATCGACGCTAAGCCGCCCTGTTTGGATGCGGCCCGCACATCCATTCCCAGAAAGGAGAATTCGTCATAATCCAGCACCACCACGTCATGGTCATAAGGACGCAGTCGTTCATGTTGATCACGCCACCAGAAGGGTTCAATTTCCGCAAGATCAGCGCAGTAAGCCAACAGCTCATTAAAGCCGAATACCACAAACCGTCCCATTTTGCGTATCTGCGGATCGGCCAGGGCCTTGACAATGACTTCAGCCCCCACGCCCGCAGGGTCACCCATAGTTATGCCGATGGTGGGAAGGTAAGCGGTCATTGCGGCGCCTCAATCAGTGGATCGGCCGGGTTGGCGGCCATGCGCTGCAGGGCTGCGGGATCAAGATTGTTCAAATAATTGACCACCGTGCGGGTTAAAATATCGGTTTCAATATTCACTCGGCTGCCGATGTTCAAACTTCCCAGTGTGGTATTCTCTCGGGTCAACTCAATAACCGCCACGCTGAATGTGTTGGAATCCACCGTAGCAATGGTCATGCTTACGCCGTCAATGGCGATGCTTCCCTTGGGTACAATCATATTACGGCACGCGTCCGGAAGGGTGAAAAAAATCCGCCAGTCACTGGGGACGGCATGGACTTTGACCACCTCCGCCACGGCATCCACGTGCCCTTGCACAAAATGGCCGCCCAGCAAATCACCCGCCCGAAGTGAGCGTTCGAGATTCACTGCATCACCAGGATGTTTATCGCCCAGATTTGTTACGGACATGGTTTCCCGCACGGCGTCAAATTCCAATCGCTGGCCCGGTTCAATGCGCACCAGACTCAGGCAAACGCCGGAGACGGCGATGCTTTCACCCATTTCAAAAGAAGCCGGCCCCAAATTGCTGGCATCCAAGACAATACGCCTGCCGCGCGGCGTATCCATGACCGCCTGAATGGTTCCCATCGCTTGTATCAAGCCCGTAAACATACCAGTATTTTACACCATTGCCGGTGTAAATTCTCGCCGTTAAGCCCCTAAACTCTTCCGCCAGTAATCCAATCCCTTCAGAATCGCAGAATTTACCCATTTTCTAAATGTCTCCGCGACTTTCGTCGGGTCTTGGTCGTAAGTAAAATAAAACGGTTCATCAACCAGCGCACGAATCTCGCTTATCTCTGATTTCCCCTCGTCGGTGGGCTGTTTCGTGTACGCCATGGCGGAACATACCAGCACGCCGTCGGAGTTGCCGCCGATGCCATGGAATGCGAAGAGCAATTCCGTCCGCAAAGGGGAAGATTGACCAGTGGAAGATATAACAAGCCGCGCCCATGCCTGGTACACCTGCTGGTTGGCGTAATAGCCCATAGCTTTTGCGCAGGTAACAATCTGAAATCTATGAAAATTTACACTCAAGGCGTCCTTAGGGTTACGCCGATTAGCTTGATCGGCAAAGGCTTGGACATGAAGAGAGCCAAGGGACCTGTTAATCTCCTCGGCGTTATCGGCAAGCTGTTGACTCACCAGCGCATATAATGCGTCTCCGGTTTTCAATAATTCCATTTTTTGGGTTCGCATGATCTGGAACTGTTGCGTGAGCTTGTTTTTAACAGCGCCGAGTATGGACTTCGCGGCATCTGCATCGCCAACTGTCTCCTCGCTTAGGCTCATTGCCTGTCGGACCGACCTAGTCTGAAGTGTGCAGAATAAATTGATCAGGGGCAATAAGTCCCCGCTGTCAGCGGATCGCAATGCATTGATATAATCCATTCTTTCATTGCGTGTCACCACCAGCGGAAACCACTTATGCTTAAGCAAAACTAAGGTCGCAAGGCATCGCGCCACGCGGCCATTTCCGTCGGTGAAGGGATGTATCAGTGTAAAACGATGATGCAGCCACGCTGCTTCAATTTCCGGCGGCACTCCATTTTTTTCGTGCTCTGTGTGCATCTGCAAAAGGCGATCCATTTCAGACTCAACATGCTCTGGCGGGCAAAATTCAAATATAAAATCATCAGGGCCTTCAACGTTGTTTTTCAAACTTTTCCAGGTGCCCCGCGGCAGTTCCCTTTGTACGCGCTGCCCAAGGGTATCAATCGCCTCATAATGGCTCTGATTGGCGGTCAACACCGCGTGCAGTTCTCGAAGAAACGATTTACTAAGCGATCTGTTGCCGGAGATAAATTGATACAGTCCTTCAATGGCATTGTATTGGTCCTTAATCACCGCGACTACTTCGCCGGCAGATAAGTCTGTATCGCCGCTGGATATGAAAGCGGCATCCAAGCCTTGTTCAATGAGTGTTTTAGTGGCACCGTCGCTGATGGAATAGAGCCGTTCGAGTACGCCGGTTTCAATGGCCCATTGCCGCCGTAATTTGATCAGGAAATCCTTGTACGCATCGCGTTCCTGCATTCCAACGGCTTGTATTTGCCACGCCCGGACCAGCGTTTCTGTCTGATCATGACGTAGGGATTGCCAGTCCGGGGGCAGGTCTTCTATCTCCTTCCAATAGTTCGACTTACGGTCCACCATGATTCTTTCTCCAAGAGCCATTACAGCGTACAGATTTTATCCGGTCGCCGCGAGATCGTCACAGTTTATAAATTGCCAGGCTTCCCGCCGGGGGGTTTGCTGAACTTGCGGTTGGCCAGGACGGCGGCCCATAAGGCCAATGCGATGGGGGCCATGTAGATGATTTGATCGGTCAAGGGCGATGGATTGATTGCCGGAACTACACCAAAGACGGCCAGCAACCCGCGCAACATCAGAAGCGGGATCATCACCGCCATGGAAATCCGCCACGCGACTTTCAGGGGCATTCCAATGTTGCGGTTAATTGACATGATCAGGAAGCCGGTCATAAATACCATCAGCACGGTCCAGAGGCAGAATCCTAAAAGGAATGCCAGTAGTGACGCCAGGCCTAAAATCACACTGGTGAATGGCATAAGAGCGGGAAGTGTTTTGGAATCCAAAATAATGGACGGCAATTTATCAGTGGGGAGGGATTTCGCCAGGGAGGGCTTAAGCAGGCCATTGATTGCCAAGACGTCCCGTTGCAGTTGCGCCATGGGCATAATCACCCACGCGCCGCCCCAGGTCGAACCGGTCAAGACCATGCTGTCGCGATCAAAAAGCACGATTAATGGATGGGTCGTGAGTTTTGCTGCCCCGACCAGCGCGGGGTCCGCCATCACTGTTTCCAGCGGCGTTTGCACCTTCATCGGTATGAGTTTGGTTTTTCCCTTCGGCGAGATAATCGAGAGTTGCCCTTTATTGAGTTGCATCGGCAGAAAGCGCTGGTCATAAGATGCGGCAAATGCCTGCAGCGGTTTGATGGATCCCGCCGCCATGGAATAGCCCATGCACAAGGTCGCAATGATCAAGGCCCAAGCCAACGGCCAGAATGTGGCCGAGGCCCGGTACATTGCCGCTTCCGCCCATTTTTCAGGCTCGACCAGCAAAAGAATAAAACGCTTGGGCAAGGCCGGCGGTTTAGGTTGGGAAAACCGCGTGGGTGGTTTGTAGCGTGCGTCTTGGGAAGGCGATTCATCAGAGGGCGGCTTGGGCGGGATATCGGTCATTGCGGGTCTCAATTTCGCGCCGCCCTGCAAGCAGGAACGGGCATATCCGGGAAATCAACGCCGGTTCATCATCCACTAACGATCCGCGCATAGCGGAACATCACTTGGCTAACGCCGCCGGAGGGGCGTTAGTCATTTACCCGACCGAGATATTCACCGGTCCGGGTGTCCACGCGCACAACGGTTCCCTGGGCAATAAAGTCAGGCACGTTAAGAATCATGCCGGTTTCCAGCGTGGCATCTTTTCCAACGTTGCTTACGGTAGCACCTTTAATGCTGGGCGGGCAATCGGTAATTTCCAGTTCTACCGTGTTGGGCAATTCCACGGAAAATGGTTTGCCTTGATACATGGTAATTTGAACTTGGGTATTGGGCTTGAGGTATTTCACCGCTTCACCCACCACATCGCCGGAAAGTTCCAGTTGCTCAAAATCCTTGAGGTCCATGAAATAATGCGTTGTTGTGTCGGAATACAGATATTCCATAGGCTTCTGATCCAAAAAAGCCTGTTCCAGCGTATCGTCCACGCGAAACCGCTGTTCGATAATACTGCCGGTTTGGGTGTCTTTAAGCTTTACCTGCATGAAGGAACGCCAATTTCCTTTTGAGACCTTGGCGAAATCATGCACAACATATAATTTGTTGTTGTATTCAACGGCCACACCGCGACGTAGATCAATGGCTTTAATCGACATTTAATTCCTCTAATTTCTCTAAGGCCGCCGCGGCCTGCCTATAGGCTGCGGCGGCTGAACCAAACTGCCCTCATGGGGATTCGAACCCCAGTTACAGGCGTGAAAAGCCCGTGTCCTAGGCCTCTAGACGATGAGGGCCAGAGAGCACCGCATTATATCGAAAGCTTTAATTTTGACAAATCACTTATCGCTTGAGCTGCTTCACAAGTTCCTGTCAATACCAAAAGCCGGTTATGATGGGTGCTGGTAAGCTGTTACGCGTGGTAGTGTTTGCTTGGAACAGGGCGATGCGGGTCACTCAATATACAGTTCTGGTCGCGGCTGGGCTGCTGCTGACGGGTTGCGGACTTTTGTCATTGGGCCGGCCTGACTTAGCCAGTGATGATCCTGCTTTGAAGATTCCGGCGATGAAGCTCGCGGCCCACCAAGATGATAAAAAAGCAATTTCCACGCTTATAAAAGCCTTATCCAGCCAGGATTCGGCCATTCGCTTTTATGCTATTTATGCTCTGCATAAAATCACAGGCCATCGATTTGGGTTTATATATTATGCCTCTCACGTGCGGCGCAACGTGGCCACGGCACGGTGGAAAAGGTGGTTTGCCACCCATCGGAGCAGGGGCTTTCACTTGCCTGCACCCAAACTCAGGCATACCGCCGCAGTTCCCGCGATATCAGGGGGCGCGTCATGATATTTCGCAAAAAGCCGGTCCCGCGCGCGGCATTGGGAACTGTTGAGGACCTTGGTGCGGGCCGCATTTTTTATCGCCTTAACGCCGGCATGACCTTTGAACTGGTTCCGCTATTGCGTACAGAATTGCTGGCCATCGTGGATAGATATAAACCCCAAAAGCTGATATTTGAACTCGAGCAGTTGAATCGTTTCGGCGGCGCGGGTTTGGCGATTCTGGTTGAAATTCTTCGCAACCTTCCTCCCGATGCGCAACTTTATCTGGCACACCTGCATAAAGAAGTGCGCGCCATCATTGAAATTGGCCATCTTGATGATATGGTCACCATGGTAGATGATCTGCCTGCCGACCAAGCCGCTGAACTTCTAGCTGGATCGTCCTGCTCCGTTCCCCTGTGCTGTCCGCATTGTACCCCGCTGCAGAAATCGTCCGGTCAAACATTGGGAGGTGCTGATGCGCGCAGCGATTGAATTCTTCGGCGATTTTTTCTATCTGCTGCTGGACACGCTTCGGGCTATTGCTCCCGCGCTATCCAGCGGGCGCGGCAGGCATCTGGCCTGGCGGAATTTATGGATACAAATGAATCGCATTGGTGTGGAAAGCATTCCCATTGTCTCGCTGGTCATGTTCTGCATTGGGGCCATTCTGGCTATGCAGATTGCACCGGAATTTGCTAAATTCGGTATTGTCCCGGTTACCGCGGATGTGGTAGCCCTGGCAACTTTCCGGGAAATGGGACCGCTGGTTTCGGCCGTGGTCATGACTGGGTTTGGCGGGGCGGCAATCGCGGCGGAAATCGGCACGATGGTCGTGGGAGAGGAAATTGAAGCCATGGAGGCCATGGCCATTGATCCTGTCCGGTTCCTGGTGGTGCCGCGTGTGGTTGCGGGCCTGTTGATGATGGTTTGCCTGACGGTGGTGGGAGATTTAGCTGCCATGTTCGGTGGTCTGGTGGCGTCGGCTCTGTTGCTGCATCTCGGTTCCATGCAATACACCCATCACGCCCTGGGAATTCTCAAGGTCGGTGATTTCCTTACCGGGCTGGCCAAAGCCGGCGTGTTTGGCGTGCTGATCACCGCCATTGCCTGCTTCCTGGGATTAAAAGTCCGCGGCGGGGCCGAGGGGGTAGGCTTAAATACCAGTAAAACCGTGGTCTTCACAATTGTCGCGTTGATCTTGGTGGATCTGATTTTCACTTCTGTGTTCTTTTATCTGGGCGTGTAATGCCGGAACCATTGATTCAACTTCAGGGCATCAGCAAGCTCTTTGGCGACCGGATGATATACCACGATCTTCATCTGGATATTTTTCCCGGAGAAACGCTGGTGATTCTGGGCGCATCAGGCTCGGGAAAATCCACACTTTTGCGTGTACTGATGGGGCATGTCAAAATTGATTCCGGGCAGGTGCTGATTCGCGGGCGGCCACTTCATGATATGGACCGCCGCGAGCTTGATTCCTGGCGGAAATCCGTGGGGGTATTGTTTCAGACCGGGGCACTATTTAACTCCATGACGTTGCGGGAAAATCTCGCGTTGCCCGTGCGGGAACACACCGATCTGGATGATCAGACCATTGACCTTATGGCACAGATCTATCTCCAACTCGTCGGTCTGCGCGAGCATATTGATAAACTGCCTGCAGAACTTTCCGGTGGTATGAAAAAGCGAGGTGGTCTGGCAAGAGCGTTGATGATGCAGCCGCGGATTTTATTTTATGATGAGCCTACCGCGGGTCTGGATCCGATCAGCACAGCGCAAATTGGTGAATTGATCATGAACCTGAAAAATAAAATGGGCGCTACCAGCGTCCTGGTTACCCATGATATGCAATCCGCGTTCCACCTTGCCGATCGACTGGCTCTATTATTCGATGGAAAATTTGCGGCCATCGGCTCTGTGGAATATTTTCGCACGACCACAGATCCCCTCGTGCGGCAGTTTGTAGATGGCCGCCTGGATGGGCCGTTTTTAAACCCGTCGGATCAATGCAGCTACAAGGCTGAACTTCTTGGACGTAAGACAGATGAGGTGCCACATGGCAAAAAGACAACGTGACGCCTTTCGCGCTGGCGTGTTCATGCTTTTAAGCATCATGCTGATTCTGGTTTTGATCGTGGCGATCAAAGGCTTCGCACGGGTCTTCGAGCCTGTGCAGGTGCGTGCCGCCCGCTTTTCGCTGCGTGATGATTTGGGCGGCCTGCAGGTGGGAGATAATCTGCGGGTAGCGGGGTTTACCGTGGGGGAAATCCAGTCGATCCATTTAATAACCAATGTAAAAAAGCCGTTTGTTCAGGTCACCTTCACCATGCCGAAAAAATATACCCTGCGCAAGGATGCCCGGTTGGTTATAGGGGGTACCATCACCGGCACAAGCTGGTTGAATTTTGAAAGCTTGGGATCCGGCAAGCCGTTGCCCCCGAACTACGTTTTAACCGGCCGCCCCAGCGGTATAAGCCATGCTTTGGCAACAGTGGCTTCATTGGCCCCGCAAATTAAAGCGATGGTGACGCAAGTTCGCACGACGACTGTGCCGCTTATTAATGCTGATTTGACCAAACTCGGTGCCACTGCTGACTCCATCCGTATAGCTGCAACGGGTGCCGCCGGTGTGTTGCGGTCGGTGCATGGGGAAATTAAACCCGTTGTCGCCAAATATGATGCGGCTGCGGAAAAAACCGCTTATGCCATGGATCAGGCCGGAAAGCTGCTGCATTCCGGTCGAAAAGGGGCGGTTGTAAATATCAACGCCGTTACAGCGGATATAAAAAAAGCCATCCCGGCATTGTTGGCTAAGGCTCAATCTGATTTGAATCAGGTGCACGCCACGTTCACCAACAGTACTGCGTTAACGGCACACGCCAAGTCTCTGTTAGCAAAAAATCAGGATCGCATTAACGGTATCATCCGGGCCTTGCATGGAGCTTCGGTGAATCTTAAAACTTTCGCCGTGGAAATCCGCCACAGCCCCTGGCGGTTGCTTTACAAGCCAAGTAAAAAAGACATCAACAATATAGAAATTTATGACGCCGTGCGCGAGTTTGATCAAGCCGCCCGGCACCTGCAACGCGCCGCCGACGTACTCAAAGCCTCTGCGGTTAATCCCCAAACCCCCGCCCAGCAGGCGCAATTGCATCAGCTCATGCGGAAACTCAAAACCACCTTCAGCCAATTTCAGCAGGTGGAAACAAAATTCTGGAAGGCGGTTAAACAATAGCCCTACATTGTCAGCCCAGTGATATCCGCTACTTAGAAGAGTGCGAAAGTTTTTCAAAATAGGCCTTCACGGGATCGGCGTAGCCTTTGGGCATGGCTCCGAGCATGGAGTCCGAAAGCTTGTGGAGGGTCTTGTGGCCGACCGTTGAGTTGTCAAAGGTTAAGCGTGATTCAGCCTGGTTGATGACCTTGGCCGTACTGAGGCTTTGCGTGGCTAATTTCTGATACAGCAGGGCGGTGTGGTAATGGTAGGCGTGCATGGCTTTTTGTGCATCCTGCATAAGCACGGCGGATTCTATGAGTTTGAAATTATTAAAACCCGCGGCCCGTAACTGAATTCGCAGGCGATCGGTTTGATTCATCAGTTGTGCCTGAATTCCTGCCATGCGTTTGATATCTTTTTGCATGCCCAATGGGGCGGGGCCTTCCAAGCCTGCGCCGCCGTAGCCGGAGGCTTTTCCGCCGCCGGTGGCACCGCCCGGCGGCTGTTTGGACGAATCTTTTATCTGGCCGGAGCTGAATTGGTCACCGGTCAGTCGCGTAGGGGTGCGGCGGCCGCCCTTATCGGTTGCGGTGGCACCCACCATTTCGCCGCTGGCCCGGCCCTCACGCCCGGAGCCGCTGCGGCCCTGTATTTCATCATTTTTGGGCATGGTATTACCAGTAACGCCCTGCGCGCTCATATCGCTGATCGGGCCGTCAAGAGCGCCCCATCCCAGGCCTTTATTCATGGAATCGTTCCATTTGCTCCCCAGAGATTCCATATCGCTGGTGAGGTCTTCTTCATGTTGCAGCAGCTTGCCGATCATATCGGAAAGCTCGGCGGGTAGTGGCGGGGCGGGGACATCATTTTGGGTGACCGGCTCTTCCATTTCCCATTTGGTGGTATCGGGCTTTTGCAGCAGCCATTTTTCAATATTGGAAGAGAGCTTCTTGGCGTCCTCGAGGCCTTCCTGTTCCAGCGGCGTGGCGATCTTCATGGCTTTGGCCGCTAAGGCTCCTTTCGCCATCGCTAAATCCACGTTCATCTGGGCGAGATCATCTTTTAACGACGCATTGGCCTGATCCTGCTCGGTGAGGTTGCTCATATTCACCAGCTTCTGATTGAGGAACTTCGACCATTTGTCTTCCATGGCCTGGGCTTTAAGCAATTCCTTTTTATCTTTGGCGTCAAATTGATTGATCGGCTTTTGCGCCAGCTTCATGGACGTGTTCAGCACCCCGCGCTGCTGCTTTTCCAGTTTCTTCAATGCCAGTGCCAGTTGTCGCCATTGTTCCTTGCCTTGATCGGGAAAATTTGTGCCCTGATGCGATACCACAGAATCCACACTGCCGGCATTGGCACCGGCCATAGCCAGCAAGGCTTTAATGGCATTGAGGATATTAAGTTCGTGCATGTGAAGCTTGTGAAATTCCAACGGCACCGCCCCAGCGTCAGACACCAGGCCTAAGTCATCGGCACGGGCAACAGCCTCCGTCGCGTCTCCCTGCACAATAACATGCAGGGCCTGTTGAATGGTGTCCATGGAATGGATGAATGGAAAATGTTTATAGGTGCTTTCCATATATTGCCGCAGATTCCGCTGACCGCCGGCAACCGCTGCGGCGGTTTTATGCACGGTCGTCAGCGGCGGCAACAGGTGGATGCCGTTGGCCAGGACAATCAACCCCTGCTGTTGTGCCAGCATTTTTTCCAGGCGATGTTCCAAACGTGCCCATCGGCTGCGACTTAGGGCGGAAGTTGCAGCGCTTTGCAACTTGATGGAATAGACGCGCCCAAACGTGGTCTGCGGGCCGTAGGCGGCCTGACCGAGGGTGATCTGCCTGTTATCTGTGGCTGTAAAGCGGTAGCGTACAGTTTGGCCAAGATGATATTTATCAGCGGGCAGTGCGAACAATTCACGAACGGTGGAAACCGTAGCGGGCTTGCCATTTTCCGCATTCGGAATCTGCCATTGGCGAAACGCGGTAAATTTTCCACCATCGACAGCCATCTGCAACGTCATAGCGGTCAGGCCATAGTCATCGGTGGCCCTGGCCGCCATGGCAATGGTCGCGCCCGGAAGGGCAAAGACATCTTTGTGAGGTACCAGAACATGCACCAGGGGCGGTGCATCGGGCGTGACATGAACCACAAGCCTGTCTGGGGCGGATGTAGAGGATGCGGGAAAGCGCTGCAGCGCGTTACCGTGCGAGTCATTAATCAGCCAATTATAATGCACGCTCTGATCAGCAATCCAGGATAGGGAAAATGTTTTTTGATTAGCGCTTCTCGCTGAAATTATTTTGCCACCCCGCATTTCCACCAACGCCGAGGCACCAATCACGGTGTGATCCAGTGTTGCGGTCAGCGTGATTTTACTGCCGAAGGGAGCCGTAGCTGACGCGGAAGCCGCGTTAAATGCTTTGCCGGCAGCGGTGATGGTCTGGGGTGCTAACTGGGTATACGTGGGGGGGGTAATGTGAATCTGATATTGCTTAAGAGTAATTTTCGGTAGCACGGTCAGATGATACTTCAGGCTTTGTGTTCCAGCGGCTTGAACCATATACGTTAAATTTTCCGCCACACTTCCGAGATGAAAGCGGAATGTACTATTGTTGCGGCCAAAGACTACCATCGTCACTTTTTTCCGTAAGCCGCTATTGAAGTGGAGAAATAATGTCGTGGCGACAAGTTTGTGGCCCGGGGTATTGATGCGGGCCATGAAATCCACCGGCTCGCCGGCCAGAACGGTTTCATTACCCGGCTGGACATCCACAATCTGTGCGGCACCCTGCATGGGCACAAACTGCCCCGGTGCCGAAAGAACCGCCAAGCCGTGGGACATCTGGCTGTGAAAAAGCAGGGCCAGCAAGGCACAGATCAGGAAAATCACGCCGGCGCGGAGGCAGACTTTCCGTTGCTGCCGCCATGGGGCGATCTGCGAAAGTTGATGAGTTTCAATGCTGCTGCTGATTTCCTTAAGCACCTGGGGAATCAGCACGCTGCGGGTATCCGGGGGGCTGGCGGCGGCCGGCGGAAGTTTTTCGAATTCATCTGCCAGAAGAACGGCATTAATAAAATGATTGTTCAGCGGCAACTGCTGGGCAGCAGCCTGCTCTTCAACCCACCGGGCGATCTGCCCATAGGCGGGTCGCTTCCAGATCATGTCATGCAGGAACCACCAGTATCCCAACGCGATGGCCAGCGGAATGGCCGCCAGCAGCAGCCACACGGCCCAAGCCCCAAGATGAGATCCCAGAATGCCCGCTAATAATAGCGCCGCGGCTGTTACGGGTACCACCAGCGCCGCGAACCTGGCCAGCGCTCCAATGAACATGGCAACGCGGAAGCGGTTGCCCGCTTCCTCGAGCTTCTGGAGGATGTGATGAAAGTCTTCAGGTAACGCCCTGCCGGGACTTATGGCGGTCATCGTGGACACCCCGAAACACATACGTACTATCGGTAGTATAACGCGTGGCCAGGGGATTTGTTGTACAAAAATTATGCAAAATTATCAGACCCGATCGCCAAGGTCCATTATTGAATTATACCTTCAGCATTCGTTTATGAGCATCCGAAGGATATGGTGGGAAACCGCATCGGCGTGCTCTATGGACGCTGTCTGCATAGGGAGAGCCGGGGCTTCAGGGCCTAAAGGCAGGAGACTCTTTTATGTTCAGGCCGCGAAAAAGTCCGGGATTCTCGCTTGTTGAAATTCTCGTCACCATTACGATTATTTTACTATTAATCGCCATTATTGTGCCGGCCATGCGGAAGGCGCGGGAATTAGCCAATCGCACATCTTGCGCGGCGAATTTACTGACGTGGGGTCAAGCGTCACTGCTGTTTGCCAAGGATCATAGAGGATTTTTCCCGGCGGCATGGGGCTTTGGTAACGGAAACGCTCAAAGTTCGTTTCCTAAATATGGGATTTCCCAGGATCCGGTTAATGGGTGCATTTTTCCCATGATTCTTAATAATGATCCCGTTGATGAAAATAACAGCCAATATGGTGCGGACTGGCGACGTTTCGGCACGCCTTACGCTACGTTTTTGCAATATGGCGGTACCGGAGTAACCACGGAAATGTCCGGCTTTGGTAATGCGGTCTCCAGCGCGTTAAGCGGCCCGGAAATTCCTTATATTTCCGGGCTTAATTCCGAGAAGTGGAGTTACACGGGTTATGATCCGACCACTTGGGGCTTGAACAACGGTTTAAGTAAAGCGGGCAAGCCCAGCACGTATGTAAGATTGGCGCCTTGGATGATTTGTCCAAGCTCCAATTACCAGAGCACGCTTTATGCCGGCGATCAACCCGGGGACTGGGGATATTGGATTACAGATACTTATATGTACGTCGGCGGGACGGTGGATCGCACGCGAAACAGCTTTGCGCAAATGACCACAGGCCTGCCGAGAGGTTCACTGTTCGCCGGCCAGGGCATGGTTGAAACCAGTGGCTATAACGGCAACTTAACGCCGACATGGGGAAATCGTATCAATGAACCGGCCACAACCGATGAAGATTCGCCGCAGGCGATTTTGGCTGCTGACGCCGTCGCATGGGGCGGCAATAATCAGGAGCAAGACAACGAACCCATGAGCGGACAGGGCAATATGTATCTGATCAACCATCCTAGTTACAGCAATCCGGATGTGCCGTCTTTCCAGAATATTTTATACGCCGACGGCCACGTCAATGGAATCAGTTATCCCACCTTTTATAATTACGCAACGGGGTCAAATTCCAATAATCTCACCGCTTACAATTGGGCGATGGCCCACATGCCGCCGCTCAATGGCCGTCCGTCCCTGTTTTCCGGCTACACCGGCGGCAACAGTTATCTTAATGTCTGGAACTACAACTGGGCAGGCTGGTATTTCTATTGGCCCAATCAGCCGGGGGGCGATTAATACTCTGCCGGGACGCCGTCGGCGTGCAATCTGCACTGCGGTCCTGTGCCTGGGTGGATCGCGCTATGTTTTAATAACCAGCAACTTACCCAATCGGCGCGGCGGCGACAATGCTAATCAGGCATTCTAATCAGGCATTCAGCGCACGGATGGCAGCGGGCGCTGATCACGGTAGCGGCGGCGATAGGCGCCCGGCGCTACGCCGATTTTGTTACGGAATGTATGGGTAAAGTGTTCGTGGCTGTTGTAGCCGGATTCCGCAGCGATCCGCGGCAGCGGCCAATCTGTTTCGGCGAGCAGCCGCTTGGCCTGCTCCAGGTGCACGCGTTCAATTTCCGCATGAGGCGAATGGCCAATAAGTTTTTGAAACTGCCGTTCCATATTCCGCCGGGACATGGGAACAATTTGTAAAAGCTCCTTCACGCTTAAGGGCTTGCGGGCATGATTGCGAATAACCCGCATGACTTCCACCAGTTCCGGATCTTCGATGGCCAGGCTGTCTGAGCTGCGACGCGTAACAACACCAATCGGCGGCACGACGATGCGTACTGCTTTTGTTTTTCGGCCTGCCATTAAATCCGCCAGCAGCACCGCCGCCTGATACCCGACCTGTTCAATGGGAACTGCAACACTGGATAAAGGCGGATCCGCTAATTCGCAATTTATTTCATCATCATCGACACCGACAATCGCAACGTCTTCCGGTACGCGGACGCCAATGCGATAACAGGCGTCGGCAATCTGCCGGGCACGCCCGTCATGCCAACCTAATACCGCAACCGGCTTAAGCATCGATTTTACCCACTGTCCCAGTTCGCCCACATCGGCTTCGGTGCCGCCAGCATAGCGATGCAACCGTCGCGGCTCAAAAATCGAAACCGCCGCACCCGCCAGCGCCGCGCGGTCGGAAAATCCTTTCAGGCGCTTGTCTGCGGCGGCATGTCCGGCGGGCCCGGAAAATGCCAGGCGGCGAAAGCCCCGGGTTATAAAATAATCCGCGGCCATGGTGCCAATAGCCTCATCATCCGGTGTTACCTGGGGTAACGGGAGGCCGGGAATTACACCGCCGACATCCACAACTTCAATACCCCTTTTTTTCATAGCCAGTACTTTGTCCCGTCTCTGGTCATCCCATACCTGCGCAATAACTCCATCGCCGCGCCAGGTGCGTAAATTGCCGATCGGAGCTACCACGCGCCGCGGCTCACCCATGAGCGTCCAGCGTTGATGCATTCGCAAATACCGCCCGACGCCGAGAATAACGTTGCGGCCATAATGCGAAAGATAATCCACGAGAATGCCAACTACCGGTTCATGATCCATGACGGGGTCTCCATAGGTGCACGTGCGCTTATAGCGGGGCATTATACGGGAATTCAGCGTTGTCGCATTATCTTAAATTTTTTGCGCATTTACACCTAGCGGAAGGGGGGCCAGCGGTAGTAGACTTATTTCCAG
Organism: Planctomycetota bacterium; assembly: GCA_021805985.1. GTDB lineage: Bacteria > Planctomycetota > Phycisphaerae > WQYP01 > WQYP01 > JAMDCX01. Next base: position 39,123 of record JAJZDN010000036.1, read on the forward strand.
ATGGTTTGCAGAGGCTCGTGACAGTAACACGAGAAGGGCTGTAGCCCAACCTGTCTTGTTCTGAAAGAAGTGTTTTAAGGAGAACCCGCTATGAAACGTCGCGCAATTTACAAAGGGCATCCGGCTTCAACGCGAGGTTTTACTCTCGTTGAACTGCTGGTGGTAATCTCGATCATCGCGTTGTTGATCGCGCTGTTGCTACCGGCGCTGGCGCGGGCGAAGGACTTGGCTTATAACATTTCTTGTCAAGCTAATATCCGGTCGCTGTGTCAGATCACGGCGGAATATTCCGGGTCCAATCGGGGATTCTATCCGTTAATGCTTAATAATTGGTATGATCTTGAGTACAACCCCAATCCCGGGTTTGCGGTGCTGCGGGCCGGACCGAACAATAACGGAAGTTGGATTACGCCTTACGCCCAATGGGTCCTGGCACCCTATCTCTCCGCTGGCAAGTATGACTTGGACTGGAATAATCCCAGTTATTCCACCTACGCCCAAAAACTTACCGAGGGCGCGAACGGTAAAGAGTTACTGTCAAATGTTGTGGACGGGAGATTTTCAGGCGGCTGATTTCTTGATCCCGTCTTCGTAAATAATCCCGACGATAATATCCTTAATCTGTTCGG
>JAJZDN010000037.1 GCA_021805985.1 Planctomycetota bacterium
TGGCCCACGACTTAACCCGTTATCGCAACATCGGCATTGCTGCACATATTGATGCCGGCAAAACCACCGTGTCAGAGCGCGTTCTGTTTTATACGGGTAAAACCCATAAGATCGGCGAAGTGCACGAAGGCACCGCCGTCATGGATCACCTGGAAGAGGAACAGCAGCGCGGTATCACCATTACCGCGGCGGCCACGACGTGCCCTTGGCGCTTAAGTGGCAGGGAAGATGGCGATGAATATATTATTAACCTCATCGACACCCCGGGACACGTGGACTTTACCGTTGAAGTCGAACGCTCTTTGCGCGTGCTGGATGGTGCGGTGGCCGTGTTTGACGGTCGCGAAGGCGTGGAAGCACAATCGGAAACGGTGTGGCGGCAGGCCACGAAGTATCATGTTCCGCGGCTCTGCTTTGTTAATAAGATGGACAAAGTCGGCGCGGATTTTGAATTCTGCGTTAGAACAATTCGTGACCGGCTCGGTGCCAATCCGGTGCCGATTCAGATTCCCATCGGCGCGGCTGAAAACTTCGCCGGCGTTATTGATCTTCTGGAAATGAAGGGCTATCAATGGGATGAAGAATCCAAGGGTCGCACGTGGGGGGAAATTCCCATACCGGCCGAGTTCAAAGCCAAAGCGGATCAGGCCCGCGCGTATATGATTGAAAAAGCATCGGAATGCGATGATCAGTTGATGGAGAAATATCTTTCCGATCAACCCATCAACAACGATGAAATTAAAGCGGCCTTGCGCAAGGGCACCTGTGCCATTAAAATTAACCCCGTGTTGTGCGGTTCCGCTTTGAAATACAAAGGCATACAACTGCTGCTTAACGCGGTGGTGTATTACCTTCCCAGCCCGATGGATAAGCCGCCGATGGTAGGCCACGATGTTCGGGAAAAAACCAAGGAGCTGATTCGCAAGGCGGATATCAATGAGCCGTTCTGCGGCATTGTATTTAAGATTGTCACCGATCAGCATGGTGATTTGAGTTACGTTCGCGTGTATTCCGGCAAGCTGGAATCTGGAGCACGCATCATCAATTCCACACGGGATAAAAAAGAAATTGCCTCGCGTATCTGGGAAATGCACGCTGCCGATCGTATTCAGCGGGAGTTTGCCGAAGCCGGTGATATTGTCGGTGTGGTGGGCTTTAAGTATGGCCTTACGGGCGATACGATCTGTGATCCGGATCATCCGATTCTGCTGGAAAAAATGGAATTCCCCGAGCCGGTTATCAGTATGTCCATTGAGCCAAAAAGCGCCAATGACAAAAACAAGCTCGGCGAAGCTCTTACGACACTGCGACGCGAAGACCCCACCTTCCGCAGCAACTTTGATCCGGAAACCGGGCAAACCATCATCCACGGCATGGGTGAATTGCACCTGGAAATCATTGCCAACAAACTCAAGCGCGACATGAAAGTGGATGTCACCGTTGGTAAGCCCAAGGTTGCTTACAAAGAAACCATTACCAAGGCTGCGGAAGCCCAGGGCAAACACGTCAAGCAGAGCGGCGGTCGCGGTCAATATGGTGACTGCTGGATCAAACTTGAACCGTATGTGCCCGTGGAAGGTGATGATTCCGAAGATACGCTGCTGTTTGAAAACGACATCAAGGGTGGTTCAATTCCCCGCGAATATATTCCATCCGTGGAGTATGGCGTGCGGCAGGCTGCGAAATCCGGTGTTCTGGGCGGCTTCCCGATGTTGAATATGAAAGTGGCGCTTTTTGACGGCAGCTACCATGATGTCGATTCATCGCAGATCGCCTTTGAACAGGCCGGTATTCTGGCCATGCAGTCGGCCTGTAAGAAAGCCGGGCCAGTGCTGCTCGAGCCGATCATGAAGCTTCAGGTTACCACCCCGATTGAATTTGCCGGGCCGGTACAGGGTGATATTTCCAGTCGCCGTGCGATGATTGAAAATACCGAAAACCGTGGCAACACGCAGGTAATCGATGCCACGGTTCCGTTGGCCAACATGTTCGGCTATTCCACAATTCTGCGTTCACTTACGCAGGGCCGCGCCAACTACACCATGGAGCCGCACAGCTACGCCCAGGTGCCCAACCATGTAAAGGATGAAGTTCTGGCAAGCCTGAAGTAATTCTGCTCCGGTGCCAGCCGCAAGGCGCTCAAAAGTCAGCACCCGGTCGATGTAAAATCGACCGGGTGTTTTTTTATACGTTGCACGCCAAGCGTGCCGCCATATTTCATGCATTGGCTTTCCCGGAGTTTGCGTTCCATTTGGCTTTCCATAGTTGCTGCGTAAATCGGCCAGCATGTTTATAATCATCGTCGCCTGCGACGGCGAATTGTCCGCAGGCGGCTCCCCGCGGTACTGGAGTTTAATGTATGCCCAAAGATCCGGCCTGGGCAAAAGCGATGATTCATTCAACGGGGCTGTTTGCCGCGGTGGTGGATGCCGCCGGCCAAATTCTTTTTGTCAATAACGAAGTTGCATTAACTTGTGGCCGTGGTGTGGATGCCTTGGTGGGGCAGTCCGCGTTAGACTCTATTTTATCCTCTGAAAATTTTCATCAGGTTATTGCATTGTTGGCGAATCCCGATGCCTTTCACGGCCCCGTGCAATTTGAACAAAGGTGCTCAACTAATCAAAAGTCTCCGCGCATTATTGCTTATGTAGCAGCCCCGCACATTCAGGAGGACACGGGGGAAACGGTGGCGATTCTCACGGGTTTTGACGTCACTGGCCCGGCGCAGGCCACCGAGGCCCTCCGCCGCAGCGAAGCCCAGATTCGGGCCATCGTTGAAACGGCGGTGGATGCCATTATCACCATGAACGATCGCGGCGTTATTGAATCGTTTAACCCCGCTGCGGAACGCATTTTCGGATATGCCGCCGCGGAAGCCATCGGGCAAAAGGTGGATATGCTCATGCCTGAGCCTTATCACAGTGAGCATCATCATTACGTGGATAACTATCTTCGCACGGGCCATGCAAAAATTATTGGCGTGGGGCGGGAGGTAACGGGGCTGCGTAAAGACGGCAGCACTTTTCCCATGTACCTGGCGGTGGGCGAACAGAAGGTTGGTGATACCCGGCATTTCACGGGAATCGTGCGGGATATAACCGAACGCAAACGCATGGAGGCAGAAATTCTGCACATTGCGGAGCGTGAACAACGCCGCATCGGGCAGGACCTGCATGACGGCTTGGGCCAGCTTTTGACCGGAGCGGCCATGGTATCCAAGGCCATTGCTCAGCGGCTGAAGAAAAAATCCAAGGTGCTGGCGGGTGAAACGGAAAATCTAACAGCCCTGCTCAACGATGCCATCGCGCAGACGCGCCAACTCGCACGGGGACTTCAGCCGCTGGATCAGGCGGATGAGTTTCCTACCGCATTGCAGGAATTAGGTTATCAGATGGAATCTATCGCGGGGATCAGTTGCCGAATTCGCGCCGATGCGCTGCCGGAGTCCTGCTCTCTTCTGGCGGCGACGCATCTTTACCGCATCGCGCAGGAAGCGATGAATAATGCCGTTCGTCATGGGCAGGCGAAAAATCTTGAAATCAGTTCCAGGACGCTTGGCTCACTGGTACGCTTAACCATCCGTGATGATGGCTGCGGCTTTGCCGAACCGCGCGAGCGTGGCTTAGGACTGCGCATTATGGATTATCGTGCCCGTGTTATTGGCGGCCACCTGGATATTCGCAGCAGCCCCGGCGCAGGCGTTACTGTGGTCTGTTCCGTTGGCGGCCCTGAACCAAACTTGGAGACCGTGAATCATGCCGACTATTCGCCCTCGATCTAAAATTGTTAAAGTGCTGCCGCGCATTGTCCTGGTGGATGATCACCCCGTGGCGCGGCAGGGCGTGCGCCTGCTCATTGAGGCCGCGGGTGATCTTAGCGTCTGCGGTGAAGCGCCGGATGCGGATGTCGCAATGGATTTAATTTCCACACTCAAGCCTGATCTGGTGGTTGTGGATTTATCCATGAAGGGAAAGCCGGGATTGGAACTCATTAAGGACCTGAAGGCGCGCTATGAAAATCTGCTGATGCTGGTGCTTTCCATGCACGATGAAAACATGTACGCCGAGCGCGCCTTGCGCGCCGGTGCCCGTGGCTATATCATGAAGCAGGAAGCCACCGAGAAAATCCTTCTGGCAATTCGCCGAATTCTTGCCGGGGAAATTTATGTCAGCGACGCCATCGCCGCCCGCGTGCTGCGGCAGTTGGCCGTTTCAGGAAATCAACCCCTGAAATCATCGCTGGATCTGCTGACGGATCGGGAACTGGAAATATTCCAGTTTCTCGGGCAGGGCAAGCCCGTGCGTGAAATCGCCAAAACCCTGCATCTAAGCACCAAAACCATAGAAGCCCACCGTGAACACATCAAAGAAAAACTCAATCTGGCCAGCAGCAGTGAGTTACTGCGCATGGCCATTCAAGTGACGATGGAATCCAGTTAGGAGCGTCTCCGAGTAATGGCCATTGATATTTCTGTATATGATTTCGGCCCTGGCGCCGATCGTTCGGCTGGACATTTTACCAAGAGAATTCTATCATGCGATGATAGGCAATGTGGCGAAAAAGTGAGCGTGCGTGCAACAACGCCATCAAATGTGCGAAAGGCGAGGAACTCATGAACGCCGATTTCATTAAGCGAGTAGTGCGTGCTATCAACGATGGTTCACAGGGCGATTTAGACCAGCTTGCCCACAAAATTGTCGAGGCTGAACGCCGTACGGGACACAATAAGCTTGCGGACCAACTTCAAGTTATTCTCAATCGCCCACGTTCCGCGAAAAATGGGCGCAGTGCTCCGGCTGAAAATGAGCAACATCTAAAGGAACTGCCGCTTAGCAAGCGTTATGGAGAATCCCTTGCCACCCTCATCCCTAGAGATGAACTTGAACATCACATGGTGCTGCCAACAGCTACGGAGGAACGCTTTGCCCGGATCGAGCGTGAATATGCAGCCCGCGAACGGCTGGGAGCATACGGCCTTCGCCCGCGGAAAACGGTGCTTCTTTACGGCCCCCCTGGATGCGGCAAGTCACTCGGAGCCAAGAGGCTGGCATGGAATACCGGCCTGCCCTTGATGAAGGTAAGGTTTGATGCATTAATCTCCTCGTACTTTGGTGAATCCGCCTCCAATCTCAGGTCGATTTTTGTTTCGGCACAGGTTCGTCACTGCGTCCTGCTGTTAGACGAGTGTGATTTCATCGCTCGTTCCCGTAACAATTCAAGGGACATTGGTGAAGCATCTCGTATCGTGAATTCACTCCTCCAACTCATGGAGGAATACGATGCGCCGGGCTTGCTCGTCGCCACGACGAATATAGAGTCGTCACTCGATCAGGCTCTGTTCCGTCGTTTTGATGATGTGTTCCAGATTCCCGTGCCCGGTCCCGGCGAAATCGAAAAGTTGTTGCGACTGACCTTGTCGGCGATTCAAACCGAGGAACCCATCAACTGGAAACAAATCGTGGAGCACCTGTCAGGCGCGTCCGCCGCGACGGTAGTTAAAGCCGCCCAAGATGCAGCCAAGGCGGCAGTGCTGAGCGGGAAACGAATTGTCACAGAGCCGCATCTCGAACACGCCATCGCCGACCTGCAAAAAAGCGGGAACGCCACGCATAAAGGGTAACCGATGCCAGGACCGCACAGTTTTGAGCATCTGCCTTTGCTCCTACGTTACCATGGCAGAGCACGTCTGCGTGGGGGAGGCACTGCATCGCCGCAAACTCTGGCAAACAAAAACGCACGGCAGGCCCATAGCGCGGCGCTTCGTGCTGCCGGGCAATCATTAACGGGTAACTGGCAGACACGCAAAGCGCAAAGAGAAGGTCAAAGCCTTCCCGTAATCCCGGAAGGCATCCCGATTCTTCTTCAAGTTGATCCGAGCCTTGAACTTGACGTGCTGCGCGACAAGTTCAATTTTGAGATAGTCGCGGAGCAAGAAGAAGGATATGTCATCGTGGCGTCCCAGGACATTCAACTCGGCCCTTTCCTCCAGATGGTTCAGGGATTTGCCGTTAAGGTTCATGGTTCCGCAACCGTGGCACAGGTGCATAAACTCTTTGACGACCCGAGCCAGACAGATCGCCTTTGTCGCGTCCTCTCGGAACGGCTCTTTAAAACTTGGCCGACCATCGACGACGACCAAGTTTACGTCGTCGACATAGGCATCGGTTGTGCGGGGACGCAAGAAATCCCGCCCTATCCGAACAGAGGCAAACGCGACACGGATGCTGATTGGGCTAACAAGGAGAGCGCGTGGTCGCAGGCCCGCTCCCAAGCGTATACCGCTTGGGAGCAAATCAGGATTAGCCGAGAAAACGAGATCTTGGCGTTCTCCAATTTTTACCAAGCCGAAATCATGCACATGATTGACGGCCAGTCTTACAACGCTGCCGTCCTGTCCGATAGCTTCACGATACGCATCCAGATCAGCGGGAAAGGCCTCAAGGACTTCATCCTCAATTATCCCTACGTCTTCGAGGTTGTGGAGCCGGAAGATATTGTGCTCCCGCAACGGGCTGGGGAAGCGGGCGCGCAACCGTCACAAATGGCAGCGCCAACACACCCGGATGAAAATGCGCCGGCGGTCTGCGTGATCGACAGCGGGATTCAAGAAGGGCACATTCTGCTGCAACCAGCTATCGACCAGGCTACGTCCCATTGTTTCCTGCCGGGCAAAGCCGCCAACGATGTTGGCGACTATGTCGCGCCAGCAGGGCACGGGACGCGGGTAGCAGGTGCAGTTCTATACGGCGAAACGGTGGCGAAGAACGGTGCGCCGCAACTTCCGTTCTGGATTCAAAATGCCCGAGTACTTGATGAACACAACCGCATGCCCGTTGAGTTGTTTCCGCCAGTAGCGATTCGCGCCAGTGTTGAACGTTTTCATAACGGGTCGCGTCACACGCGCATTTTCAACCATTCCATTAACGCCAACGGTTATTCCCGCATCCGCTACATGTCCTCATGGGCGGCGGAAATCGACGCGCTTTGTGCCGTATATGACGTGCTGGTGATTCAGAGCAGTGGCAACCTTCAAGTGGCCGGTGCCCCTCCACATTTGGGGTTCAAGGACCAACTTGTCGCCGGCCGCACATATCCCGCGTATCTATCTGAACCTTCATCACGCATCGCCAATCCGGGTCAGAGTTTGCAGGCCCTTACGGTGGGTTCGGTCGCTTATGGGCCGTTGGATAGCAATGGTTGGCAAACCTTCGCCAAGGAACCGGGGCACCCGTCCGCATTTTCACGTTCCGGCCTTGCCATATGGGATGTCATCAAACCCGAGGTTGTTGAGTATGGCGGTGACGCTATTCATTCAGGCGCTGCTAACCCGGATATTCAAATCGGCGGTCGCATCCCGGCTGCGTGTCCAGAGTTAGTCCGCTCAACCGTGTTCCCGCCAAGCCCCGCACACGACCGCGACCAGGCTGGAACATCCTTCGCCGCTCCCAAAGTTGCGCGTATTGCCGGCCAATTACAGCGATTGTTTCCCGACGAACCCGCGTTACTGTACCGCGCCCTGGTTGTCCAGTCCGCCCGCTGGCCCACTTGGGCCGAATCAATACTCGCCGAACTTCGCTCCCCGAATATCCGGCAGAACCCCACACTAAGGCAGCAACGGCTTGAAGATGCTACCCGCGTCATTCGATGTATCGGTTACGGCCTGCCTGACGAAACCCGCGCCACGGTCAACGACGACCATCGCACCACCTTTATCACCAGTGGCGAATCCCCCATCCGGGCTCGCGAGTGCCATATTTACCAGGTGCCAATACCGCCGGAAATGCGGCGACAAGCCGATGAATACGATATTCGCATCGACGTTACGTTGTCTTACGTGGCCAAACCCCGAAGAACGCGACGCCATCTACGGCGGTATCTTTCCACTTGGGTCGATTGGAAGACCAGCAATCTGGGAGAAAGCCTCAATAATTTCCAGGTGAGGGCGATGAAAGAGGAGGAGGAAGCCGTCGCCGCCGCAGCCGGAGCAACTCTTCCGTGGAGCCTTCACGAAAAATCGAAAGATGGTCTCATCCACGATACCAAGCGCAACTCCGGCACGGTACAAAAGGACTGGGCCATCGTGAAGTCGAACACACTCCCAGACCACTTTTGTATCGCGGTTGTCGGGCACCAGGGATGGAGCCACGATCCGGACTCCACAGCCAGTTACGCGATGGCCGTGACCTTTGAGATTCTCGGTAAGGAGATTGTGATCTATGATCCGCTCCGCGTAGCCGTGCAGGAATTGCAGGCAGAGGTCGAGGTCGAGACGGAAGCCGAAGTGGATGTTGAAGGATGACGCAACTTGAGCGGAAGGAAACGCGGGCGTGAACAACTTTGGTGAGAAAGTCAGCTTTATTTGGAACGGTGCGGAAGCGCTTCAGGCAGGCCAACTTGGGCCTTTTCTAAAAGCCCTTGGACCGATGCCCGATGGCGTTGGGAGTTCCGTTGAAATGCCCCGTCTGTTGTGTAGTCAGGCCTCGCAGACTTATTGTTGAGGGTCTGCTCGATGCTCCGCTGGGCCTACGGGACCTTATCAGTCCCAGCCAATACTCAGGCAGGCCCCCGACTGTCGTGGATCTGTGCATAGTCGACAGGGTTGGCGAATGCCGCCGCACGTTGCGGGCGGCGGGATCATGGGGTAATCTGGCTCGGACGGGCTTTCAGGGCTTTTACGAAAGGATGTTACGGTATGCGGGATCAGCGATTAGATAAACTTGCCAAGGTGCTTGTGGGTTATTCTGCGGGAGTCAAAGCGGGCGAGCTGGTGAGAATTTCCGGTGACACCGTTGGCCTGCCGCTCATTGAAGCCATTTATGAACAGGTGCTTCTGGCGGGGGGCCATCCCATGGTTTCCATGAGTTCCGATGCGATGGAGGAAGCGTTTTACCGCGTGGCCAGCGCCCGGCAGTTGGAATATGTTTCGCCGGTATCGCAATTCCTCGTTGAAAATATAGATGTATCGATAGGTCTATGGGCACAGGAAAACACCCGTTCCATGACACAGGTGGACCCCAAGAAGCAGGCGGCAGCCGCGCAGGCCCGCAGGCCGATCAGCAAACGCTTTCTGGAGCGTGCGGCAGAGGGCAAGTTGAAATGGGTGGGAACGCAATATCCCACGCAGGCCAGCGCTCAGGATGCGGAAATGTCGCTGCACGATTATGTGGATTTTGTTTTCCGTGGCGGATTGCTGCATCTGGATGATCCGGTGGCGGCCTGGAAAAAGATCAGTGAAAAGCAGCAGCGGCTGGCGGATTATCTCAACGGTGCCAAAGAAGTGCATGTGATCGCCAAAGATACTGATTTACGATTGGGCGTGGAAGGACGCCGGTGGATCAACTGCTGCGGGCATGAAAATTTCCCGGATGGCGAAGTGTTTACCGGGCCGATTGAAGATGCGGTCAACGGTGTCATTCACTACAGTTTCCCGGCGGTGCATCATGGTCGCGAGTGCGATGGCATTGTGCTGAAGTTTAAGAATGGCAAAGTAGTGGATGCCGCGGCCTCCAAGGGACTTGATTTTCTTACCGCCATGATGGATCAGGATGCCGGCAGCCGGACGCTGGGTGAATTTGCCATCGGCACCAATTTTTCAATTCAGCAATACACGCGTAACACGCTCTTTGATGAAAAAATCGGCGGGACGTGTCATGCCGCATTGGGAGCTGCCTATCCGGAAACCGGCGGAAAAAATGAAAGCGGCCTGCATTGGGATATGGTGTGTGATTTACGCCAGCCGGGCTGCCGCATTGAGGTGGACGGCAAAACCATTCTGGAAGCGGGGCGATTCGTGAATGCGGACTGGCCTAATCCGTGACGATGTTTGATTTGTCCATGCTGCGAAGATCGTGCATAATACATGTAAAGCGTTTGTGAACCACTATTTTAAGGATCATCGAAAATGAAAACCCTGCCTAAAGCATTCATGTTGACTTTAACTTCCACACTCACCTTGGCTCTCGTGGGCTGCGGCAACTCGGGTTCGCAACAGACTCCGTCGGCATCGGCCCCGGCGACTCCGGCCAATGCTACCGCCGTCGTCCCCGCCAGCGCAACAGACCGCAAAGTGCTTGCGTCCACTGCTCCCGCCACGCAAGCCGAACATGTGCGCAAGCTCGCGAATGGATTGGTCATTAAAGATATTAAAATCGGCACAGGCCCGGTAGCGAAAGATGGCGAAACCGCCATTGTCCACTACACGGGCATGTTGATGAACGGCAAGGTTTTTGACGCCAGCAAGCTCCACGGCAATCAGCCGTTCCCATTTGTGCTCGGTGCCGGGCAGGTTATTTCCGGCTGGGATATTGGCGTAAAGGGTATGCGTGTGGGCGGCGTGCGCGAGCTGATCATTCCGCCAGCCTTGGCGTATGGCGCTCAATCTCCTGCGGGCAGCGGGATTCCCGCCAACAGCACGCTGAAGTTTCGGGTGCATCTGCTGGGCGTGCAGGCGGCGAATTAACGGGGCGAAGAGAATGGTAGAAAAAGGGTAAAAAAACTCTTGCTTTCCCCAAAGGCCGTGTTACACTGAATGAAAAGTTAGCGAGATTGGCATGAATGTTTTCCGGGAGGTTGCCAAGCCCCTTAAGCTCGGTTAGACTTTTCACGCAGCTCGTGAGAATCTCGCAGTCGGAGAAAAATTTGGCACTGTGTTAAAACAGTTTGACCCTCTCACGGGGCAGGGAAGGCCGCCCGAAGCAACGAATGGATTCGATATGCTTGGTTTATTCCGAAATTTGATCCACAAAATTCACGGGGCAGATGTCCTGTGTGCCGCCCCGGGTTCCGCTGTTAAAATGTTATCATCAACTTGTTGTTTCTTAAGCGCATCAAAAAATAAATTTGCGTATCCAGAAGTGGGGATCGCCGGCTGGGCTATTTCTTCACCCTTGGTCGATGGGTTGGGCGGTATTTCACCGAACAGCTATCGTCGCGCTACAACGTTACATGGAAAATTCAAGGGGCATGAGGCCCACGTGTGTTTTGCGCCCTGCGGATATGGGAGTCATCATCCGTTGCGGTGCTGGTCTGGTCAAGGAGCGACCCATGGCAAAAACTCGCACAACTACCGCGGCCGTTGAACAAGACATCAATGATGTCTGGAAACAGTTCAAAGCCAATAAGACCGAAGTGATGCGCAATTTGCTCATGATGGAATATCTCCCTCTGGTGCGCTATAACGCCGATCGTATTTATTCCAAATTGCCCGATGAAGTGGATCTCGATGATCTTATTCAGGCTGGCTCCTTCGGTCTGAAAGATGCGATTGAATCATTTGACCCCAACCGCGGCGTGAAGTTTGAAACCTACTGCGCGCCGCGTATCCGCGGTGCGATTCTCGATGAATTGCGCAACATGGACTGGGTGCCCCGCCTGGTGCGCAGCCGCTCGAGTAAAGTTATTCAGGCCTCCCGGCAACTGGAAATGAAACTGGGGCGTGCTCCTACACAGGAAGAAATTGCGGCCCACCTGGGCGTGCCGGCTGATGAATTTGAAAAAATGCTTAAGGATTCCAGCGCGGTTTCCCAGGTAAGCCTGTCCCGGAAATGGTTTGAATCCGACAGTGACAAAGACGTTCGCGAAGTGGATGTACTGCAGGATAAAGCCTCTGATTCACCCCTGGCAATATTGCACCAGCGCGACATCAAGGATTTAATCACCCGCGGCCTGTCCCGCTCGGAAAAAATGATCCTGGTGCTGTATTATTATGAAGAAATGACCATGAAGGAAATTGGCGACGCTCTGGAGCTTTCCGAGTCGCGCGTCAGTCAGATGCACTCAAGCATCATCGCCCGTTTGCGGTCCCAGTTGGCGAATCGGGAAAAAGAATTCTCCACGGATTAGGAGCCTGTCCGAATAATCGCCGGGTTGCGACGGCGTGATTTTTGGGATTTCGGCGGAGCGCCGCGTTACAGAGCGTCATGGAGCACCGGGGTGATAACCCGGTGGTTGGTTCGGGTTAACCGCGGATTACGCGGAGGCGAGGGGGAGGAGTTAGAATTTTCGGTAAATTCAGTAATTGCAGTAGTTTCAGTACATTCGGAAGTTAAAAGCTGGAATGTTAATTGTACTGGTAATACTGGCCAATACTGCCATTACTGAATGTACTGTAACTCATCCGGTGCTCTGGTGAAACCCATCGCAAGCCGGCGATTTCTGGGACAGGCTCTTGGCTAAATTGACGCGATTTGATCGACGGTTATAGCGTGCGAACAGGGCGAAAGCGGTAAACGTAGGGTAATATAGTGAATCAGTGCTTTGTCGCGCCTGCAAATCAGGATTGACGCGGCTCAGGGGCACTCAGGGGCCGTGGTGTTGTCGGCCGGGGGGAATACGTGTAGAGTTTGGGTAGAAATGGAATCATTGCGGTGAATTGATGAATAAGATGATGATGGGTCTTCTCGCGACATTGAGCCTGCTGGTTGCGGGCATGGGCCAGTGCGTGCAGGCGGATTCGTTTGAATCGCTGGGTAAAGCTCCGCCGGGGTGTATGTTTGAAAATCAGCTCAAACCGGGCATGGTGGGCTACGGCCTGACGGTCATGCACGGAGCGGAGATTCAGAAATTTCATGTCAAAATTATTGATGTGGTCAAAGATTTCGGCCCGGATATGAATGTTATTCTGGTGCGGTGCTGGGGTTTGGGCTTGCGGCACTCGGGCATTATTGAGGGGATGAGCGGATCACCGGTGTACATTGATGGCAAGCTCATCGGAGCCATTGCCTATGGATGGCATTATTCCAAGGACCCCATTGGGGGGGTGCAGCCGATCCGGCAGATGCTGCACATTCCATTGCCGAAACCCAATAAGAAAATGGCGTGGCAGGGTGGGACCGGTTCCATGACATGGATGGAACAATCGGCGGAGACACACAGGCTACTGGGGTGGTCGGCGATGGTGCGGAATTTGTATGGCCGTGGCGCGGTGAACCAAGGCTCGATGATGCGTGTGGCGACAAAAGCTGCCGTGAAGTTGCAGCCGTTGTCTTCGCCGCTGATGGTGGGCGGGGGATCCGGCAGTGTGATGCGTTATTTGCAGAACGCCTTTGGCGGCAGCGGAATGGTGCCGCTGGCGGCGGGCGCTGCGGGCAATGGGGGGAAAGGGCAATTGGGCGGATTGGCCATGACACCGGCGGCGGCGATGAGGTTGCGTCCCGGAGCGGCGATCGCGGTGCCGCTGCTTAATGGGGATATGGATATGTCTGCCATAGGTACGGTCACGGATGTGGTCGATGGGCATGTGTATGCATTTGGCCATCGGTTTTTTGCACAAGGCCGCTCGACCCTGCCGATCGCTGGGGCGTACATTTACACCATTCTTCCAGACGTGGAAGCGTCCTTTAAACTGGGTGCCAGCTTTACGCGGCAGGGGCGGCTGATTATGGATCAGGCGACGGGGATTGTGGGGCAATTGGGCAAACCGGCACCATCAGCACCGATCACGATGACTATTGAATATCACAATCCATCATGGAAAAAGACATTTCACTACAATTTGTTTCTGGATCCACGCACCAGCATGCAGGCTTTGGGAGGGGCCTTGGTGGGCACAATGACGGCCAAGCGTAAGGTGGTGGCAAAGACCGGAAATTACACCGTGCACGTGACGGGGGAAATAAATTTTGCGGGAGCCACGCTGCCGGTGGATGATTATTATACAACAGGCTTTTTTAAGCCCAGTACCGTTTTAATGCCCGCAGCGTTGCTGATGAATAATCCATTTAAAGATTTGAAGCTTAAGAGCGTGAAGTTACATATTTCAGCCAGACCGGTAAACCGGGCGGCGGTGATAACGTCAGCTGTGGTGCGGCGGATGACGGTAGCACCTGGGGATGTGATCCGGGTGCGTTTAAGCATCAAACCTTTCCGCGGACCGGAACATTTTGTGTACTTGCATATACCGGTGCCGGCCAATACACCCGATGGCTCGTACACGCTGGTGGTGGGGTCATCCGATTCGATTATTCAGCAGGAAATGACTTATTTTCCGCAGCGTTTTGCTCCGGCGAGTTTGCATGGTTTAATTGCCGATATTAAACATCTCACTGGGTACAAAAATAACGCGGTGTATGGGCAACTGGTGTTAAATATGCACGGCGTAGATCAGCAGCGCAATGCCATGCCCAATCTTCCATTAAGCCGGGTTGCCCTCATGGCGGAAAATCCGCCGGCCAATTTGTATCCGTTGTTTAATTCGGTAAAGGAAGTGGTTCCGGCCGGAGCCATTGTAGAGCAGGGCGGACAGCAATTTACCATTAAGGTCAGCCGGCATGCTAACGAGCGATTCGCAAAACTTAAGCCGGCCGCAGCTTTTCCGGGAATGCCGGGTATGCCGGGTATGCCGGGGTCTATGGGTCCGCCGCCGCAGTGATTTTGTAATAAAATAATTGCCGTCCGGCTATGGGTGCGGAAGCGGCAAAGTCAGTAGTTTGAAAATCAGCAGGTAACTGGAGATTTCATGTTTCAGAACGCAAAATTCAGTTTGAAAAAACTTATGGTTCCGGCGGCGTTGGCGCTTCTGGCCGGGGTACCCAGCGCATGGGCGGTGCATCCGCAGAGCTGGAAATTCGCGGATGAAGCCGCGTACGCTTCGGGGCACTTTCGCGGTGTCCTGGTCAATAATTACGGCAATTTGGCGTTGAGTCGGCACTTGAAATCCTTGCTGCCGAAAACGGGCTTTGATTTTATTAATGCCATTGCGGTATCTTCCCATGGAGATATCTGGTTTGGTACCAGCCCCAAGGGCCAGGTATACCGGATGATTAACGGCAAGCCGGTGGCCCAGTATGCACCGCCCAAGGCGTCGGATCAGGTGTTGTCGCTGGCCTTTGAGAAAGATGGAAAACTTCTGGTGGCCGCGTGCGGCAGCAAAGCAGAACTTGTGGAATTAACCGTGAACGCCGGCGGAAAAGTCACTGCCAAGACGATATTTCAGAATCCCGCGGTCAAATATATCTGGTCGATTTTGCCGCTGCCGGATGGCTCAATTATTCTGGCCACCGGGCCGCACGGCGAAGTGTGGGATATTTCGGCGGGCGGAAAAGCGAAGATACTATTGAAAACCGGCGTGCACAATGTCACAAGTCTGGCACGCGCAACCGACGGGTCGGTGCTGGCCGGAACGGATGGGCCGGGATTGGTGATTCGGATCAATCCGAAAACCGGCAAATCGTATGTATTAATGTCGGCGAACCATGCGGAAATTTCCACGTTGGCGGTAGATGGAGATGGGGATATTTTTGCCGCTACGGCATCACCGCACCGGGCGAAACTGGATGGCGGAGTATTTAAACCTGTGCTGCACCCCAACGGGCGGCCCGTTGCGGTTGGAAGCGGTATGCAACTGCCCGGAAAAAAGGGCAAGGCCGGTAAGAAGGCCCATGGAGCGGCTGCGGCGGGTGCGGCCAAACCCGTGGCGGAACGCACGCGCATACCCGGGCCATTTCCATCGGCGGGCGGTGATGATTCCGCCTCTACCGAGCCGGCGGTAAAAAGTAATGTGGTCTATCAGATCAGCCCCAGTGGACGGGTTCGCGTATTACTCAAGGTGCCGGATATGGTGCTTTCGATGATTTACGCCAGACATCACCTGATTCTGGGTCTGGGCGGCCATGGGCGGTTGCTATCGTATGATCCATTCACGCAGACCGAGACGTTGCTGGAGCGGCTTAAGCAACACGACCTGCTGAGCCTGGCGGAAACCGGCAACAACCGATTACTCATTGGCACAGCTAATCAAGGGCAGATGTATCAATTAACGTCCCAGACCCAGCTTACGGGTAATTATGTCAGTAAGGTGTTGGACGCCAAACTGCCCAGCAACTGGGGGGCGGCCCATATTATCGCAAAAGTGCCGGCTGGTGCGGCGGTGGATATTCAGACGCGCAGCGGCAACGTGCGGGATGTGAAGACGTCCGCGAAGTTCTGGAGCCGCTGGACATCCTGGATACCGGCCAACAGTTATCAGAAAATTTCAAGCCCGCCAGCGCGATTTTTGCAGTTTCGGCTGCGGATTAAGCGTAGCGCCAAAGGGACTTCGCCGATTATTCGGTCCACATGCATCAGCTATCAGCACATCAGCGTGCCGCCGGTGCTTAGCAGTGTGCAAACTCATTACCAGACCAAACCCGCGCATGCGGTACTGGTAAAATGGAAGGCCAATGATCCGGACGGCGACACGCTGCAATATACGGTAAAATACCAGCAGAAGGGCATTCCCGTCTGGATACGCATTGCAAAGAATATCTCAGCGCATCATTACCTCTGGCAGCTTTCCGGCATTCCGGATGGATATTATCGGGTGAAAGTTATTGCCTCAGATGCACCGGATAACACCCCAACTACCGCGCAAAGTGTGGCCAGAGAATCCCGCCGCATACTGGTGGATAACACGGCGCCCAAGATTGCGAGCCTGAAATGGCGTAAGACCGCCGATGGGCGCATTGCGGTAACCGGCGTGGCGTCGGATAAGCTTTCACCCATTACGGCGGTAAGCCTGCAGGTGGATTCTTCAAAGAACTGGCGTCCGGCGGCCGCTTCTGCTACTATCTTTGATTCTCCGCTGGAAGGGTTCCACGGTAGAACAGGTGTGCTGACCGGCGGACCGCATCGAATTGTGGTAAAAGCGGTTGATGCCGCCGGGAACAAGGCGTACGCATCGGTGCTGGTAACGGTACCTTGATGCGGCAAAGATAATATTTTGGAGTTGAGTCGTGCATTATCCGCATAAAGTCAGCAATCGTAAGCGCGTGCGTAAAATCGGCTTTCGCGCCAGGATGAGAACCAAAAAGGGTCGGCAATTGATGAATCGCAAACGCCGCACCGGTCGTAGTGTCAATGTGGTATGATCAGGCTCTATGAGCGATCATCCCCCTACGCGCCGCCCCAATCGTCTGATTGATTCCCGCAGTCCGTATCTTTTGCAACATGCGTACAACCCCGTGGATTGGTATCCATGGAGCTTGGAAACATTGGCGCTATCGCGTGCGCGCGATGTGCCGATATTTCTATCCATCGGTTATTCGGCCTGCCACTGGTGCCATGTCATGGAGCGGGAGGTTTTTGAAAATATACCCATTGCCCAGTACATGAATGAGCACTTCGTGAATATCAAGGTGGACCGGGAGCAACGGCCGGACCTTGATGAATTGTACATGCTGGCCACACAAATTATCACCGGCTCCGGCGGCTGGCCCATGAGCGTGTGGCTTACGCCCGATCTTAAAGCTTTCTACGCGGGCACCTATTTTCCACCCGAAGATCAATACGGCCGGCCCGGCTTTCCCTCGGTACTCTCGGCCATCAGCAAGGCTTGGACAAATCAGCGCGATCAAGTGTTAGAACAGGCGAACCAAATTGCCCGCACCATTTCCGGACATCTGAACCGGGGTGGTAAGGCCGATGCGCCAGTGGATGTTCCGGCCTGGGTGGCCGGTGCCTTGGAAGCATGCAAAAACCGCATGGACTTGGCGCGCGGTGGATTTAGCGGTGCCCCGAAATTTCCTCCGCATCAAACGTTACTATTATGGATTACACTGCTGGAGCAGCAGGCGGCAGGCACATTGAACGCGGCGATAAAACTATCCGACGATCTTGCCCGGCTGGTTCGTTCCTGGCTGACCATCACACTGGATAATATGGCGGCAGGCGGGATTTATGATCAGATCGGCGGCGGATTTTCCCGCTACAGCACGGATGAACTGTGGCTGGTTCCGCATTTTGAAAAAATGCTGTATGACAATGCGCAGCTGGCGCTGATTTACGCCCGGGCGGGCGTACTGTTGAAGCAAAATCAGTATGTAGAGATCGCCCGAGAAACGTTGGATTTCTGGCTGCGTGACATGACGGCTCCCGACGGACTATTTTTCAGCAGTTTGGACGCCGATAGCGAGGGGGAAGAGGGAAAATTTTATGTGTGGGATTTTGGGGACATAGCGGCTGCCATTTCCGATTCCGCCGACCGTCAATTAGCCAGCGACTATTGGGACTTTTCTCCCGAAGGGAATTGGGAGGGGCGAAATATTGCCCGGGTTAAATCAGATATTACGCAACTCGCGATGCGGCTTGGACAGCCGCCGGACGTGGTGCAGGCCCGGTTACACAAAATCAAATTAAACTTAAGGGAAATCAGGTCCCGACGAATTGCTCCGCATTGTGATGATAAAATTCTCGCCGATTGGAATGGCCTGATGATTCAGGCGTTGGCGCAGGTCGCGGTGCTGATTAATGAACCCCGTTTCTATCAGGCGGCGGCGCAGGCGGCATCGGCCATATTGTCCGTGCATAGCGATGCGGCAGGAAATATGCTGCATGTGAGTCGGGGCGGCCAAGCGGAAATTCCGGCATTTCTCCAAGATGAAGCGTGCTTTGGCTTGGGGTTGTGGTACTTGGCGGCGGCAGCACGACATTTTGCGCCGCAAGATCGCGCGGCATGGCTAACGCGAGCCACGCGATCCAGCGAAAATATTTCCACGGAATTTTTTCAGGAGCAAAGTGGAAGCTTTTATATCTCCAGCGATCGCCACGAACAGTTATTTCTCCGCGTTCCCAGTGGCAGTGATAACGCCGTGCCCTCCGCGGCCGCCCTGGCCGTGGACCTGCTATTAAAAATAGATTCTGCGTCACCAAAAGCCGCGTATCACAAAGTAGTGGCCCGCAGCTTGGCTGGATTGGCTCCGCTTATTGAGCAGTACCCGCTGGCGTTTTCATCCATTTTGTCGACGCTTGTTGAACATCCTCAATACCTGCCAACGGTGGCGCGAAATTGATTAAGCAATTAATAAGATTGTTTATTTTTCAATACCATTGCGCTTGGAAACATTTAAGAAATCATCTCGGATTGACCGATAATATAGATCTGGCGGCGCGTTCTAAACAGGATAAAACTATGCCCGAAAGGCAACTGGATCTCTTTGCATTTCTGAAGAAACCGCGCCTTAAAAATAAGCCGCGGCCGTTGGTTCAACCGGCGGCTTCGGAAAAAATGATCCAGCGCGAAAAACCGAATGTGTACCGATCCCTTGTGGATGTGCCGTTTCGTGAACACCACCGATTCTACGATCAATTGGTGCAGGAGATGAAGTCCCAGTACGGCATTTCAATTCGGAAATGGCGTTCCAGCATGAGTGGCGTGGCGTATGAACTGCATTACAACAATGGTGATGTCAGGCGGATGATTTCAGCACCGCGTCCGCGATCACCGGTCAGTGCGTGCATTTTCATGCACGAGGTGGGGCATCACGCGGTGGGATTTAAGAAATTTCGCCCACGGTGTCTGGAGGAATACCATGTGTGGCAGTGGGCGTTCGAGCAGATGCGCAAGCGCGGCATTGCTGTGGATCGGCGGGTGGAGCGGCATTATCGGCGAAGCATGTACCATTATGTCCGGCTGGCCAAAAAGCGGGGGCTGAAGGTTTTACCGCCGGTGTTGGAACCCTTTCAAATCTGGCCGGGCTGACTCAGTTTTTCCGGTCACGCGATAAACGTTTTACTTTTCTTGCCGCTTAAATAACTTTCCATCACGCACCCGGCAAGATTGTCGCCCGTGCAGTAGAACGCTACGCCCCGGCACAGGCGCGTGAGTTGATCAACAAACTCCACCCATTGCATATCCCAGTAATCTTCAATAAGTGCAAAACTCGCTACGCGAATACCCGCCCGGCTGCAGGTCAGGGCCTCGCGCAGGGTAGCCAGGGCGGTTTCCCGTCGCGGAGGGTACAGGAGATGCAGCATATCGCCATCCACGTGGGCGGTAGGCTGACCATCGGTGATGATGAACATCTGCTTTTGTTCAGCGGGCCGAGAATTAAGTATTCGCCTTCCCATCTGCATGCCCAATTGGAGATTTGTAAAGTGCTGATGAGTTTTTTCGGCCTGCGAAAGCGGAATATGAACTTCAATGTCATACTCATGCGTGGAGACGCGTTTGGGCATCAGCAGGGGCAGGCGCGGTTCTGGAACAACCGCGGCGGTGCTGTAAAATCCAACGATATCAACGGTATCCTGGGGAAATCGCTGGCGAACCAGGGCGGTTAGCGCCATAGCAACTTTTTTTGCCGCCAGAAACCGACCGTAGCGCATCATACTGCCGGACATATCAATAAGAATACACAAAGCACAGGTGGTGGAACCTTCCAGGAGATGCAATTCCAGATCATGCTCGTTAAATTGGATCGGCACGCCGGGTGCATTGCCGGCGGCAACACTGCGCGACATCGCATTACGCAGGGATTGCAACATATCCAGTTCACTAATGGGATCGCCAAACTGATATTTGCGTGTGCCTTCCAGGCGTTCAGCACCGGCACCGGCGTTGGTGGTGGGATGGCCGTCGCGGCTGCCGCGGGGCAGGTGGGCAAAAATTTCCATCAAAGCTTTGCGCTGCATGGCGTTGATGGCCCGGGGCGTAAGGCGGAATTTTCCTCCGGCTTTCTCCAGCAGCCCGTCGTTGATCAGTTGTTCAAGAATATCCGCATCCGCCGGTTGCAATTTAGCCAATGCGTCCAGGGCCTGCTCGCCATAGGAGAGAATAAAATCAAAAATACTATCAGTAGCAAAAAGGCTGTCCGGGGTGGGAAACTCCGAACCGTCAAATTCACCGTAATTAAAAAGCATGGCACCGCATCCTGCTAGAATTCAGCCCGTCGCCTGAGGCGGACGGATACTTATGGCATTATAGCCGCGCCCACGGGCGGGATGAAAAGGTCTCGCTAATATTCGCGTTTGCCCATTGCATGGTGGGGATGGATAATCTTTGATATGGAACAGGCACAGGAAAGTTTTAAGAAGTTTCTCCATGACCATGGGCAAAAATACACTGAAGAGCGGCGTGTCGTGCTGGAAGTCATTGAGAGCTTCGACCGCCCGTTTGAAGCTGAGGAATTGCTCCTGGCCCTGCGCCGGCAGCAGCACCGCGTCAGCAAGGCCACGGTGTACCGTACACTTAAACATTTGGTGGAATGCCTGCTGGTGAATCAGATTTTCTTCGGTACCGGAAAACAAAGTTATTATGATTTTGTGGGAACGCAACGCGGCCACGACCATCTGGTGGATGTACAAACCGGAAAAATTATTCCCTTTTCAAGCCCGGAAATCGCGGCTTTAAGAGATCGCATTGCCCGGGAAATGGGATTTACCTCCGTGGCACACCGGTTTCAGATACTTGGAAAGCCCACGGGAAATCAGCACGGGGTTCATTGACGCAACAACACATTAATGGACATGGCGAATAATTTGTCCGCGCACGAGGAATACCACTTCTTCCGCAATGTTGGTGCAATGATCAGCGATGCGTTCAAAGTTTTTCGCAATCATAATCATCGCCAGATCGGCTGGTACATTCTGAGTATCGGCCACCATGCCGGCCTGCAAGTCCTGATAAATCTGATGGTAGAGTGCATCGATGACGTCATCGCCCCGGCATACTTCAGAGGCCAAAGCCGGATCACTTAGCCCCAGACACTTGGTTGTATCTTCCACTTGCTTAAGTGTAGATTCGGCCATGGTTTTTAGTTCATGAGGAATTTGCGAAATCGTCGCGGAGAATGATGGAACCATCAACGCGATGTTGTAGGCGCAATCGCCGATACGCTCCAAGTCACTGTTAATTTTTACAATGGCAAAAACCGTGCGGAGATCAGAGGCGGCAGGCTTATGCTCTGAAAGCATATTAATGGCGGCGCGTTCAATTCTGACTTCCTCGGCGTCAATTTGTTCCTCAGTATCGGGCACGCCCTGCGCGATATCAGGCCGGCAATGAATCACTGCTTGCGTAACTTGTTCCACCGCTCCCTGGACTAATGCAGCCATGTCCACACACCGATGATGCAGAAGTTCCAGGGCTTCAACGAACTGAATCGACACGGACTGCTCCACGTATAAGGCATAGACCGACACACTTCACGTAATTATAACCCGGGAAGTACGGGGGAGCGAACGCCAATTAATTTTTACAACGGGCGCAGATTTTCCAATGTGGGTATAATAGCTCGTGGGCATGAAGAATTTGGATGCTGCGGGCGGCGGCTGTGGAAAGGGTTGTGACGATGCCAAGAAAGATATTATCCAGACCGGCCGTGCGTTACGCCATGGCGTATCTGGTGTGGCTGATGGCAGGTTCGGCGATCAATACATACGCCCAGAATTACCCCGCCTATTCGGGCTACACTCCGTACTATTCTCAGCCCTATACTCCACCGGCACCGCCGGTTGCCCCACCGCCACCGGTTTATGCACCGGTTTACGGGCCGCCGGTCATGGCAACTCCGCAGATTGTTGCGCCGCTTAGCGCCGGGCAGATTGATGATCTTGTGGCCCCTATTGCGCTGTATCCTGACGCGTTGCTGGCGCAACTTCTGCCGGCCAGCACGTACCCGCAACAGGTTACGTTGGCGGCCCAGTGGCTGCAATATAATCCCAATCCCAGTGAAATTGTCATTGAGATGCAAAACTGGGATGCGTCCATTAAAGCCATGGTGCATTACCCGACTGTGCTGCAATATATGAATACGAATCTGCAGTGGACAGAAGCCCTGGGTGTGGCTTTTCTGAATCAGCAAGCGGAGGTTATGCAGGCGATTCAACAACTGCGGGCGCAGGCTGTCGCGGCAGGAACGTTGCAATCTACACCGCAACAGCAGGTCATATCACAGAACGGCACCATTTGGATTGAGCCGGCGAATCCGCAACGAATGTATGTGCCGCAGTATGATCCCAACCAGGTGTACAGTCAGCAACCCGGAAATTTTTCCGGAGCTGGTCTCACATTCAGCTTTGGTTTTGCCATGGGAAACTGGCTGAATAATAATTGCGATTGGCGGAATAACTGGATCAGCGAGGGTCAGAACTGGCGCCATAATTGGCGGCGGGATAATCGCGGGCAATGGATCCGCAATCGGCAGTTTAATGGCGGCAATGACCGGCGGTTTGGGCCGGTGCGGGCATTTCCCCAACGCTGGAGGCGAAACCCACGTGAGCCCCTTCCAGCATTGCCTCTCAACATGGTACAACCCGGTGCACTGCGGCAATATCGTGGCTGGCCTGGCTATTCCCCCAGGAACCGCCCTGACCGAAGATTTCATCCAGGAAATCATCGCCGAAACCTTACGCCCCGGCCGCCGCCGAGAATGTTCGGAGGTAATTACCGCAGTGATAATAATGTCATCCGCGCTGAGAACCGGGGTCGCCAGAGTTTGCGGAGATTTCACCGTCAATGGCACGGGGACCGGGGAAACGGTCCGCGCTATCGCCCACCGCCGCCCCGGCAACGGCCGGGTCCGCCGGCGTTTCAAGGCATGAATTCCCGGCGGCACGTGCAACAGGACCGGCAGCGCGGCCGGCAGTCTATGGGCCGCCGGTGAGGGCAGGCCGACATATCACAGGTGTTTTATTTTTTCGGAGAAGTTTATGACTGACAGCCCCATGAAGTCTACATGTATTGCGGCGGCCATGCTGGTTGCGGGAACGCTTCTACTGGCCTGCGCAGGGTGCCAGAGCCAGAACCTGACGCGCGCGAATACAGCCTTGCTGAATCAGTCCATGCAATCAGGCCGCCCGGGGCAGCCGGGCGTTGGACAGGAACTGTTTGCCAGTGACGATGCGGCGGCGGCAGCGCTGCTGGCGGCTGTAAAATCGCAAAACCACGCAGAATTGCATCGGATCTTCGGGCCGGCGGTGAAAGACCTGGTTTCCGGTGATAAGGTGGAGGATCATCGCCACTTTGAAGAGTTTGTGGCGCATGCCAAACAAAAATTCTTCCTGGAGAAAAAAACGGCTGACAGGTCAATTGTTCATATCGGAAATAAAAATTGGCCATTCCCGATCCCCATTGTTCGTCTTGCGGACGGCCAATGGTTTTTCGATACCGAGGCAGGAAAGGCGGAAATTCTGGCCCGGCGCATCGGCGCGGACGAACTTGATACCATTGAGGTTTGTGAAGCCTATGTACGTGCTCAACAGCAGTATGCCGCCACCTATCACGATGGTGCCGATGTGTTGCGTTATGCTCAGCGGCTGGTAAGTAAACCGGGCACACAGGACGGCCTGTACTGGGCGGCCGCCGTTGGCCAGCCGGAAAGTCCCTTCGGCCCACTGGCCGCGCAAGCCGCCGCCGAGGGCTACACGCCCGGCGTGCACAAAACCGCCGGGCCGCATCCCTTTAACGGATACTATTTCCATATTCTCACCCGGCAGGGGTCGGCCGCCCCGGGCGGAAAATACAACTATGTCATCAATGGGAATATGATTGCGGGTTTTGCCCTTGTGGCGTTTCCCGCCAAATATGGTTCCTCCGGCATTATGACGTTTGTTGTTAATCAGCAGGGACGGGTGTATCAAAAAGACCTGGGGCCGGATACCTTATCGATCGCCCGGCACATGACGCGTTATAACCCGGGTAAATCGTGGACGCTCATACAGGAATAATGGGGCGCTATGACCGATATTGACCTAATGCATGCGCCCGAAATCTCGGTGCCATTCGACGATAAAGCGTCCATAATGCCCGCGGTAACGCAGATGGCGATGGTGTACGGCGTGATAATTCCGGCGTACAACCACGGCGGAACGCTGGCAAAAGTTATTGACGAGGTGCTGGAGAAACTTCCGGAAGCGACGGTTTTTGTCATCAATGACGGCAGTACCGATTCCACTGCCGACGTGTTGCGGGAGTTGGAATTACAGTATCCGGCAGGCCCCCATTGTGCACTGCGAATTTTGCATCATCTGCATAATCAGGGTAAAGGTGCCGCCCTGTTAACCGGCTTTTTTGCCGCGCGGGACGCCGGTTGCACCCATGCGATCACCATTGACTCCGATGGACAACATCGGGTAACTGATATTTTTCGGCTCATGCAGATTGGGCAACTATTTCCTGATGATTTAATTATCGGAGATCGGCAGATGGATTTTGCCGATGTCCCCGCACGCAGCAAACATGGACGCGATATGTCCCGCTTCTGGATGCTTTTGCAAACGGGCCAGGACGTACCGGATACGCAGTGCGGGTTAAGAATTTATCCACTGCGGCATACCTTGACGCTAACCCATCTGTTCCGGCGATTTGATTTTGAAACCGAAACGCTGGTTCGCCACGCCTGGACGGGCTTACAGGTGCGATCATCGCCGATCACGTGTATTTATTTTACAGCCGACGATCGAATTACCCATTTCCGGCCTGTGCGCGATACCATTCGCGGGGTGCGGCTGAATGTCATGTTAACCACGTGGCGGATTATTAATCCTATACCGCGCCGCAAATGCCAGATTTCATATCAGACGCCGCCTGTCTCCTGGCGGGATTGGTCCAATTGGCGGTTCTGGAAGCGACAACTGGGATTAGCGCAATGTGATGCCTTGGCTGATGCCATGCTGGCCACGGCAGTGGGCGTTGGGGTTCTTATAGCCGTGCTGCCCCTTTATGGAATTCAGACACTGCTGGCTATTTACACGGCTCGCCGATTGCATATAAATATTCCTGCAACGCTTCTAGCCACGCAAATATCTCTTCCGCCGTTTATTCCGATTTTAATATTTATGAACGTTCAGACCGGCTATTTGATTTTGCACGGCAGGCTTCTGTCACCGCAATTTATGGAACATCAGCAACTATCCTGGCAGGGGATTTTTTCCACCTATTTGATGCCTATGTTGCTTGGCGGATTAATTTGCGGGGTGATACTGGGCACAGCCGCAGTGCTGATTACACGTGTCCTGCTGGGCCGCATGCACCGCAAATCCGCGGCAGCGCGTGCGACTGATTCTCTTGATTCAGCGACCGGAAATGCTGAAATGACGACATAAGCAGATCGGCGAGGAAGCCGTTTGATCATACAACGGCCTTCCACCGAGGCCCCCGGGCCTGCCTTACCAAATTGTAGAGACCGATGGACGGCGCTGATGAATTGTCGGTGTGGGTCGGTCGTTGCCTCGCATTTGTTTATTGCAGCAACTATGCGTTATTTCAGCTCGCTGATCGTTTGTTTGATTTCTTCGCTTATGAAAGAATCACCCCCGACGCGGGCGCGGGTATTAAGGGTGACGCCAAAATGCCGGCGGTCCGATATTGAAAGTATAGCCAACTTATCGCCGCGATCACTGGGTCACACGCTTGCCAGCTCTTCGGGGGCGTCTTCGGGGAGTTCCGCTTCGACCATGCCCTGGGCCGGCGTATTGGGAAAGCTCGGGCTGTGCCGCGTAGTGCCGGATTCCGGGACGACTGGTGCGCTTGGCAACGATTCGCGGCTGGCTTCTTCCAGGGATTTACCGGCCGGTTCTTTGATGAGTAGCGCGGTAAGAATCAGACCAATAACCGACATACCCGCCGAAAGCAACATTCCGCCGCCAAAACCCAGTTTGGCCAGAATGCCGTTGAGAAACAGCACCCCAAGAAAGGCACCAAACTTAGCGATGCCGGAGGATATGCCGTGACCGGTGGTACGCAGATTGACGGGAAATAATTCTGCCGCCAGGACAAATGTTGTGACATTTGGCCCGAATTCGGAGAAGAAGTAGCTTAATCCGAAAACGGTGATAAACGCTGCCGCGTTATGCGACAGCGCCGGGACCAGCCCCAGCACCAAGAACATCAATGTCATCAGCGCAAAGCCCATCATCTGAATAAATTTGCGACCGAGTTTATCGATGAACATAAACGCCAGGACATATCCCGGAACGGCAAACAATCCAAAGATGATCACATTCCATGCCACCGTGGTAATCATGGAAGCATGCGGTGCGACAGAATTAATAATGGCCGGCATGCCAATGGTGTTGCCGTAATAGGCGTAATCAAAAACAAACCAGCATCCCGCGGTTCCCAGCAACGTCAAAGCGTATTTGCTTAGTGGCTCGCGGACAACATCGGTTGTTGAACCGCCGGAACGGGCCAGGCCGTCGGTGTAATTGGCCATGTCCTTGGCGGCCTTCGATGTATTGCCTTTCGCCCGGGCCTGCCATCGCGGAGACTCCGGCATCGCCCGCCGTAACAGGATCACCCCGGCGGCCGGCAACGCGCCGATTCCCAGTGCAATTCGCCAGGCCAGATCATGACTGACGCCGGCGGCCAAAAGCGTAAGAATGACAATGGGGCCGGCCAGAAAACCGATCGCCTGACATGAAAATACCATGCCTACCATTTTGCCGCGGTCCTGCCGGTTGGCGTATTCGCTCATGATCACTGCGGACAGCGGATAATCTCCACCGATACCCAGCCCCATAATCACGCGCCAGAGCACCAACTGCCATACTCCGAAGGAAAACGCGCTTCCCAACGCTCCAATGGTCATGAGAACGGCTTCTAATCCATAAACACTCTTGCGGCCAATACGATCAGCCATGGATCCAAAAAGGATGGCACCAACGAATGTTGCAAATAGCGAACAAGACGTGATCAGGCCGATTTCCGTCGGGCTGGCCTTCCAACTTTCATTGGCCAAGCCTACAGCGGTGCCGATGATTGCCAGATCATAGGCGGACGTGAAAAAGCCCATGCCGGCGGTGATGATGGCGCGCAGGTGGAAGCCACTGAATTTTACTTCATTGAGGGCTTCGGTAACCTCACGGGCATGAACGGTATTATTCACTGCGGCTGCCATGATCTATTTCTCCGCTTCATAAGCTTTTAATTGCGGGCCGCGCCAAACACCAGCACGGCTCAACCGCTTCTTATGTTTATGCAGGATTATAGAAACGCTAACCCTGTGTTAGTATGAGCATTGTGTTAAGATTGGGTTAAGATTTTCTTCGCAAATATAAATATGAAGCCAAAATGTGATTTTTATAGGACGTTCATGCCTTTTGGCCAAGGGCGATCAATAATCGACCCCATCGCAGGTGCCGCGCGCGTACGTTTAAGCATTGCCGGTCCGCACGCCGCGGAATAATGCTCCCAGCGTAAAGCGCCCCGGTCCCATAAGAAACATCGCCACAACAATCACCAGCAGGCACAAAGGATATTCGCAGCCGTTATTCACGACATTGAAGCCGTGGCTATGGGTAACCCATGTCGCCACCATCATGTTAATTGCCAATGGAATAGCGATAATGCGCAAGCCCGTGCCGACTAGAAAAATCAGACCGCCAAAAAATTCAGCACAGGCACTAAGAACCGCGCTGACCCAGGGCATGGGAATGCCCATGGAAACCATAGCGCCGTGCCAGCCCTTCAGGCCCGGTCCGCCAAAGGCACCAAAGAGCTTCTGCGAACCATGATATAAAAAAATGGTCGCGATGATCAGTCTGATCAGCAGCAGCGCAATATCCTGTGCCGGTGTGGTGGATCGATTGGAATTAGCCATAAGGTCTCCTGAATTTTCAATTGCAAATCGTCAGTTTCAACAGAAAACCAACGCCAATTAGTTTAATGCTATACTTTATCCTCTTGATAGTCAAATCCAATGGCCCAGTCCCTCCAGTTGATCCAACAGATCATGCAGCGAGCGTTGTTGCATGCGTAGAATTATCTACGCTCTATTTTGAAGCTATAACTTCCGTATGCTGCATACCGAGCCAAAACAAACTCGACTTGGCCGTTTTCGAAAATCTTGCTTAGAACCGATTGAGCGGACAATGTGAGCGAACAATGTGAGCGGACAATGTGAGCGGACAGTGGCTCTACAAGCTCAGCCGCTACAATATTCTCGGCTTTATTGTACGCGCGTCGGACAAACGATGGCACCTTGTATTTGTTGTCTGACGGTAGCGGCGTGCCGTGAACGGTCACTAACAATGTTACAGCAACCCGGCGTTAACAAGTGCCTTGGTCAACACGTCGCGGTTGCCATCGGCCATTTCGCACAATGGTAATCGCATTTCGCCGGTGTCCCGACCCAATAAGGCCATCGCGGTTTTTACGGGTATCGGATTGGTTTCAACGAACAGGGCTTTGCACAGTGCAAAAAGTTTGTGGTGAATACTGCGTGCTAACGCGAAATCATTGGCATTCACCGCATCCACCAGACTTCGCACCTGACCGGGCACAATATTGCTGGCCACACTGATTACACCTTTAGCGCCCACCGCCATCATCGGCAAGGTCATGGAATCATCACCGGAAAGCACTGTCAGGCCAGCGGCTGCGGCTTCGGTGGTTAAGTCGATATTTCCCGCCGCGTCTTTTACGGCGACAATATTTTTGAAATCTTTTATCAATCGCACCATCGTGCCGACCGTCATGGTAATTCCCGTGCGACCCGGAATGTTGTACAGCACTATAGGAATATCCGTCGCCTGTGCCACCGCTTTGAAATGGCGATACAGCCCTTCCTGCGTGGGTTTGTTGTAATAGGGATTGACCATCAGCGCAGCGTCGGCACCGGCGGATTTGGCAAACTGCGTCAGCTCAATGGCCTCATCGGTGCTGTTGGAACCGGTTCCGGCAAGCACCTTCAGGCCCGTGCCGCGCGACGCTTTGACGGCAACCTCAATAACCTGCTTGTGCTCCGAATGTGACAGCGTGGGAGATTCTCCCGTGGTGCCCACCGGGACAATGCCCTGCAATTTGTGCTGGACTTGAAAGCTGATTTGCTTTTCATACGCGACAACATCAAAGGTATTGTTGCGAAAGGGTGTGATCATTGCGGTAAATGTGCCATGAAACATGTTTCAAACTCCATATTAATTCAATTTCAGCCCATACTGCTGATGGCGATTTTCATACGGGCCACTGCTTCCCGCAGGCCGATGAATATGCCGCGACTTACAATGGCGTGGCCGATGTGCAATTCACTTAAGTGTGGCAGGCGGGCAATCGCCTGCACATTGGTATAATTCAAGCCGTGCCCGGCGTTAAGCTGCATCCCGAAATTCAAAATTTCTTCCCCGGCCGCCCGCACGCGTTCGAGTTCTTTATCGCCTGCTGCGCCTGCGGCTGCCAAGGCATACGGGCCGGTGTGCAGTTCACAAATGCCAAACCCCGCTTGTTTGGCCGCATGGACCTGTCGCAAATCGGCATCAATAAACGCGCTGCACGTTATGCCCGCGGCACTAAGTTTTCCCACTACATCGGAAAGCGACTGGATATTGGCGGCCACATCTAACCCGCCCTCCGTGGTTACTTCCGTGCGCTTCTCCGGCACCAGAGTCGCCATCGCCGGTTTAATGCGCAGGGCGATGGCCACAATTTCCTTCAGTGCCGCCATTTCCAGATTCAGCGGTACCTGAACCGTTTGCCGCAGCAGTTCCACATCCCGATCCTGAATGTGCCGTCGATCTTCCCGCAGATGCACGGTAATTAAATCGGCTCCGCCCAATTCAGCTTCCACCGCCGCCCACACGGGGTCGGGTTCAGTTCCCTGCCGCGCTTGCCGCAAAGTCGCCACATGATCAATATTGACGCCAAGTCTGGCCATCGATTGTTCCATTCCGCATAGCGGCCTCGCCGATCTAACCGTCGGCGGCCAAGCCCCACATTTTATCCGTTTGCAGGCCGCTTGGCATCTAAGAGTGATTTTTTTATTCAAAGATGTCTATAATGGCTGGGCCTGCCCAAGTAATGGCCGGGATTGTTCGGACAGGCTCTAGTATAAAGTTTCTATCAGGCGAAATATAGATGAAGTCCAGTCGCACGCGATTTAAAGAATTCCGTCAAAAACTCCGCCAGGGATTATTAAAAGGGGATCGACTTGTAGATCCCAATGCACCACGGGTTGATCCACCGCCGTCGCATGGCGGGCGGCATTCCATGGGTGGCCCAACTGGCGAGAAGCACACGTTTAAATATTCCAAGCGGCATCTACTGGGGCAATATCGGGTGATGCTGCGCGGATATTATGGTTCTGTCACGGCATTGATGCTTGTGGCGATTGTCAGTTCGGTCGTCGCGTTGACACCGCCTTATGTGCTGAAATTGGCCATTGATTATGTTTTTGCGCGCAAGCCGCTACCAATAACTGACCATTTACCGCCCGGTGGTCTGCGACACTGGTTTTCCGATTCGCCATCGCACGGACTGCTGGCGCTGGTGCTGGCGCTTATCGCCGCGGAAATTATCGGCGTTAGCATTTCCTGGATTCGCGTGCTGGCGGCGCAGAAACTCAATTATCGCTTAGCGGCGTCCCTCCGGCAGCGACTGCATGAGCATTTGGCGCGCTTGCCGTTATCCCAACTGGCCGAATATCGCACCGGCGGCATCATCAGCCGGGTGATGAGCGATACGGATCAAGTGGTTGGCGGTGTGCAGAATGCGATTGTCAATCCGGTGGGTGCTATATTTCGCATGATCTGCATTCTTCTGATTCTCGTTGCCACCAATTGGAAACTCTTCGCGATTGCCGCGGCCCTGATTCCGCCCGTGGTGGTGATTCACTTTTTAATATTTCGCCGCCTGCGTCCCATGTGGCGGAATATTCAGGATGATCGCGGAATGCTCTCCTCACGGGTGAGCGATCTATTTTCCGGCATCCGGGTCGTGCGCAGTTTCCGGCGTGAACGCAGTGAACATAAGGAATTTGGGGCACGGCAATACTTACTGGTACGCAAGCAATACTTTACCTCCATCCTGGGGCGTTTACTGGCCACCGGATGGTCGATTTTTGTGCCGGCTATCGCCATTATCATTATCTGGTATGGTGGCGAACTGGTGCTGCAGGGAAAACTAAAAGTTGGCGATCTGGTGATGTTTGAAACCTACAGCTTGATGCTGCTGGGGCCTATTACGCAAATGATCGATTCCCTGCAAAATCTCCAGCAAAATCTGGGATCATTGGACCGCGTGTGCGATGTGCTCAATCAACCGCCTGATATGCCGGACCGGGAAAACGCTCTGGCCATAGCCGAGCCGCCGGGACATATTAACGTCCATGATATTTCCTTTGGTTATAAGCCCGATCAAACGGTGATTGATCATATCACGCTGGATATTCCAGCGGGTTCAACCTTGGCGGTGGTTGGGCCTTCCGGCAGTGGAAAAACCACGCTGGTGAATTTGATTGCCAGATTTTACGATGTTGCCTCGGGAGCCATTCTCCTGGATGGTGTGGATATAAAGGATATTCGCCTGGCGGATTATCGGCGGCAATTTGCCATGGTGTTGCAGGATGTTTATCTCTTTGACGGCACGATCATGGAAAATATCGGCTTTGGCCGCCGCAATGCTAATGAGGCGGACATTATTGACGCCGCCAAAAAAGCCAATGCCCATGAATTTATCATGGCCATGGACAACGGTTATCAAACCCCGGTGGGGGAGCGCGGAAATAAACTTTCCGGCGGCCAGAAACAGCGCATCAGCATTGCTCGAGCCATTCTGGCTGATCCGCGTATTCTGGTGCTTGATGAGGCCACCAGTTCGCTTGATACGCAGTCGGAGAAACTCATCCAGCAATCGCTCAATGATCTGATGCGCAACCGCACCACGATTGTCATTGCGCATCGCTTAAGCACGATTATGGATGCTGATTCCATTGCCGTGCTGGTGGAAGGAAAAATTGTTGAGCAGGGCACGCATCAGCAACTCCTGGATAGTCATGGGATGTATCACATGATGTTTACGCAGCAGTTTGAACGCCACCGCGACCCGGCGCTGGAACGCATTGAATGGGAAAAGGTTCTCTAAGTATGTTATGATGGGGCCAAAGGGAAAATGTTGCGGCATAGCCGCGGTATCAAGTCGTGGTTCGATCGAGAGGTGCGGTGATGGCGGGTTTTGGACTTTTGGCGGTGTCGCAGACTTGGACTGCGGGAATTGTCGGCGGCGGTATTGCGATTCTGGTGGTGGCCTGGTTCGCCTTACGCTATTGGATCGCCACCACGCATGATCCCAATATTAAAGATATTCATACTCCCACAATCGACCGACTCAATGAGCAGGCGTTGGAACACATGGACCTGGACCCGGAAGTTCAGGCCGCCCTGGCGGACAGCGAACCAGCGCCCGATGATCTGCTTGATTTTGTACCCAACGAGAAAACGCCCTCCGCCGGGCCTGAAAGTCAACCGCCTGAAACCAGCTAGTTGTGACAATGACGGTATTATCCCAAATGAATTATAAAGAACCGCCCCCTGGGTCTAACGAAGCCGGCCGCGAAGCTTTGTCCGGGGTTGCAGGTTCTCGCCTTCCTGTGTTGGAGTCGCAGGGGTTGGTCGTTGCTATAAAACGTATCGCCTGCGACATTGGCTTTGATCTGGTTGGCATTGCCGATATTCAGCCCTCACCGCATCACGATTACATTGCTGAGTTTTTTGCTCTGGGGCGCCATGGCACAATGGATTATCTCGCGCGCATGGCGCAAGCTAAAATCGATATTCGCTCGCACCTTCCCTGGGCCGCAAGCGCCGTGTGCGTGGCGATGAGTTATCATCACAGCCCGGGCGAAGGCCCTCCGCAGATCTCTGATGCGACGGCCACTGATACGCTGGCTGATTTATCGCACGGGGTAATCGTTGACCATGCTGATTTCTCTGGCAAGCGCATCGCTGAAGTTCCGCAACGGAGTGCAAAAATCGCCTCTTATGCCGCCGGAAGGGATTATCACCGTATTTTCACCGGCTTGCTGCAAAAACTCGAACGAGCAGTTCGGGCTTTGTTGAATACAGATATCACCGCGCGTGCATATGTTGATACCGGGCCGTGCCTGGAGCGGGAATTGGCGGCCCGCGCTGGACTAGGGTGGATCGGAAAAAACACGATGATGATTCATCCCCGGCATGGCTCATGGTTTCTGCTGGGAGAATTGTTTCTGTCTGTATCCCTGCCCGCTGATCCGCCGGTGCCAGATCGTTGCGGCACCTGCACGCGGTGCATTACCGCGTGTCCGACACAGGCCCTGACGCCTTATCGCATGGACGCCAGTAAATGTATCAGTTATCTCACATTGGAAAATCGGGCGGATATTCCTGAGGAACTTCACGCCCCTATCCGCGATGCTGGTTACTTGATTGGCTGCGATATCTGCCAGAGCGTTTGTCCGTTTAATCGCCGCCCCCTGGCCGCCAGTCATCCTGATTTGCAGCCGCGCGCGTTTTCCGGAACTGTTTCGCCGCAGACGGTTTTGCACTGGACCGAGCATGATTGGGATCAGGCCACGCGGGGCCGCGCCTTCCGCCGGGCCAAATTCAACATGTGGCAACGCAACGCTGCAATTCTGCTTGGAGCCTGTCCGAGTAATCAGGGGGTTGCAACGGAAGTATCGCGCCCTGGAGCGCCGTAGTGATAGCCCGGCGGTTGGTTGGCGGTGCTGGATCAACCACCGCATTACCATCCGGTGCTATGCCGGGCGCATCGCGTGATAGAGCACCGTGGTAATAACCCGGCGGTTGGTTCGTGGCACTAGATATCGCGTTGGCACAATTACCTGCAGGCCGCCTATAATCACCCCCGCTTGTGCGGGTTGGCTGTTGCCGGAGAATATTGCTTGAGAACGGTTTTGCATTGGTTCCGACGGGATTTTCGTGTGCGGGACAATACCGCACTTGCGGCCGCGTGCCGCTCAGGCGATTCCGTTGTCGCCGTATTTTGTATTGATACGCGATGGTTTACCGCATCCACGGGAAAGACTGGGGCCTATCAGGCGGCATTCTGGCTTAAATCGCTTCGGGAACTTTCCGCCGCCCTGGTTGACTTAAATATTCCACTGAAAATTCTCACCACTACAGATCCCGTTCAGGCGATATTGGCGCTGGCGAAGCGCTTAAATGTTCGAACGATCACGCTTAATAAAGAATATGAACCCGCGCAAATCGCACAGGATCAACGCCTGGTGCGTGAGGCGGAAAAGATGGGCATTGACATTAAGAGCTTTAAAGATGCTGTGATTTTTGAGACTTTTGAGGTTCTCACCGGGACGGATAATCCGTATACCATTTTTTCACCCTACAAGCGAGCGTGGCTGGCAAAATTGGGGCAATCGTCTTTGCAAAGCGCTGGATTAGCCGCTAAATCGGCCGTTATACCCCTTGCCGCCGATCCAATTCCCGATCCCGAATCTTTGGGTTATCCCGCCGTGACGTTGCCAATCGCCCCGGGCGAATGCGCGGGCGCTGCGTTGTTGCAAACATTTACCGATACTAAGATCGGGCTTTATCACAAAGAGCGGGATATTCCCGCGAGGCCGGGCGTATCGCAACTTTCAGCTCATCTTGCGGCCGGGACGGTATCCATCCGCCAATGCGTCGCCGCGGCGGTGAATCAGGGTGCGCTGGCTGGCAACGGCGGGGCGGAAACGTGGCTTTCCGAATTGATCTGGCGTGAGTTTTATCGCATGGTTCTCTTTCATTACCCCCACACCTGTCATAGCGGGTTTCAGAAAAAATATGAGCGCCTGACGTGGGAAAACAATCCGGAGCTGATTGCCGCGTGGGGTAATGCCCGCACCGGATATCCTATTGTGGATGCCGCCATCCGGCAGATTCAACAGACCGGCTGGATGCACAACCGCCTGCGGATGATCACCGCCATGTTTCTCACCAAAGATCTGGACACGCACTGGCGCATCGGGGAGCAACTCTTTATGCAATGGCTGATGGATTATGACCAGGCCAGCAACGTTGGCGGCTGGCAATGGAGCGCCGGCACGGGCACCGATGCCGCGCCCTATTTCCGCGTGATGAATCCGATTCTCCAAGCCCAAAGATTTGACCTCGCGGGCACATTTGTAAAACGCTACCTTCCCGAGTTAGCCAACGTGCCAGAGGATTTTATCCACACCCCCTGGGAAATGCCGCCACTATTGCAAAGCCAATGCGGCTGTATCATCGGCCAGGATTACCCCACCCGCATCGTAGACCACGCCGCCGCCCGCATCAAAGCCATCGCAAAGTTTCGGGGATGACGCCGATAGTCTGTCAGCAGAAGCTGGAGGAACCCGCTACTTGTTGCAACTGCTGCTGATTTTCTTAACCCAAACGTCCAAGCCACCAACCAGCCCGGTTAATGCGTCGGCTGGCCGCATTCGGGCCTCTGCGGCAACATGCCGGATTGATTCCTAAGCCCGAAGTGGCAATAATGCGATGCAAGGTGCGGAATGATATATCCCGCGTTTGTGATATCGTTATACTTTGTATAACATAGATCTTGTCTAAGTGACGGCCTTTGCAAAGCGGCGATTACTTGGACAGGCCTTGGATAAACTTCCAAAGCTGATGCGCCGTCCGGGCCGGCGTGGTCGGGCGAATCGCCAGATGGCTTAAAAAGTCCGTAAGTGAGTTTGCGGATCCCCAGGAGATTAGAGTGTTGTTCAAATTCCTGTGCTTAAATGATGCTGCCTCGGGTGTGCCGTATTTTGCTGAAGCTCTGGTGATCGCCGCTGTCGTCGCCGGCATTGGCGCGGGCGGTGCCGTGCGAAGCGATCCGAGTGCTCCGTCACCCGTGAACCGGCCCGCCGCTAATTCTGCTGTTGCGGCCACGTCACAGCCTTCCAGCATCGAACTGCTTTCAGCGAGCGGAGCGCAAAGCCCCGCTCCGGCGCGCCCGGTTCCGGCCGCCCGTCCTGCTCCCAGCTCTTTTGCTCAATTCGCGCATGATCTGCTGACCCGCGATACGCTTACGGGCAGCTGGTGGGGTTTACGTAGTAATCTCGGCGCCCACGGCATCACGCCTCTGATCACATTGCTGCAGGCTGCGAGTGAAAATTTCTCCGGCGGCATCCGTACCAATCGCATCGACTGGCGCTACCGCCTGGATGTATCACTGACCATGGATACCAAGAGGCTCTTTGGATGGAAAGGGGGGACCGGGTTTGTTGATTTCATGGCCCACGGCGGTCAGAACCCGGCCAATGATCTGGTGGGCGAACTGCAAGCCATAAGTGCCATCGACCAGAACCCCGCCACGCGCCTGGATCAGATCTGGTATCGCCAGAATTTTTTGGATAAAGCCCTTTGGTTTAAGTTAGGCAGAATTGATACCACCTATGACTTCGACCACATTCGTGACGCCCAGGTTTTCCTGAACGGAAGTTTTGGATTTTCGCCGTCTATTTTTGTTTTTCCGAGTTATCCCTTTTCCGCATGGGGTGGCGAGGTATTATGGCATCCGATACCGGAAGTGACGCTGCACGGCGGTCTGTTTGATGGCAATACCGAAAATACATTGCCCGATGTAGCTTCCACAAACCCCAACGCACTGGAAAATCCTTTCGGCCTTTTCGCTCTGGTCGAAGAAAGTTTGAACTGGCGAATTGCCCCGCATAAACTCAGTGGAACGCTCACACTGGGGCAATGGTACCACAGCGGTTCCTTCCAACGTTATTCCGGATCAAGTGTGCAGGGTGCCCAGGGGTTTTACGGTTATCTGGATCAGACACTCTGGAAATTTAGCCATCCCAAAGGCCATAGCGCATCGCGTATCGGAGCATTTTTGCAATACGCCTGGGCCAATGACCAACTCACGGAAATTGACCAGAATATCAGTGGCGGCTTACGGTGGGCCGGCCCTATCCCCGGTCGTGCCGATGACAACACCGGCATTTCCGCCACTTGGGCGCATCTTAGCCCCTACGCCCAGACGCCTTACAGCTATGAACTCGGGTTCGAAGGTTTTTATACCGCCCAGATCACGCCATGGCTAAGCATCCAGCCGGATCTGCAATACATCATTCATCCCGGTGGCACTTACCAAAATGCCCTGGTGGCGACAGTACAGGTGGGCTTGGCGTTCTGAGAGCAATCGATCACGTTAAACCAGCGAGCTACTGGTCGGCGTTGGCATGATTTCCGCTTCAACATTTCACATTATCGGCGCACCCTCGCGCTCCTCATGAAGGAATCCCAACAGGACCGGCAGCAGCAGCAACG
Organism: Planctomycetota bacterium; assembly: GCA_021805985.1. Classification (GTDB taxonomy): domain Bacteria; phylum Planctomycetota; class Phycisphaerae; order WQYP01; family WQYP01; genus JAMDCX01. The sequence goes on from JAJZDN010000037.1 coordinate 37,723, forward strand.
TCAGCGGCATTTGCACCAGCAGTCCGCTGATGATCGCTATCGCCAGCGGCTGCTGCATTGCTGCGCCGGGGCTTAGTACCAGCGCCAACGGCAACAGTGCAAGAATGGCGGCGATGGTGGTCATGGCTATGGGCCGCATGCGGTTTTTACCCGCTTGTATCAAACGTCCGGCACCATGCTCATAGTCGCGCAGTTCATGGTATTCCGAGTAGTAGAAGATGGTCACCTCGGTCACAATGCCCACCACCATCGTCATGCCCATCATTGAGGAAATGTTGAGTTGCGTATGGGTGATCCATAATCCAACAAAAACACACGCCAACGCCAGCAGCGGAATGACCATCATAGCGATCGCGGCTGCAAAGCTTTCATACAAAAACAAGAGCAATAAAAATACCAGCACCACGCCGCCGAGCATCACCACCACCAACCCTCGAAAGGCGATCTGCTGCTGGCGATACAACCCGCCAAGCCGGTAATATACACCCTTAGGAAACAGGCCGGGCCGGTTCAGGACTTTCTTAACGTCCACCATCGTCGAACCCATATCCCGGCCATGGATTCGCGCCGTTACCGCGATCATCCGCTTGAGATTGATGTGATCAATTTCCTGCTCGCCGGGCCGGATTTGAACTTGCGCGACACTGCTGAGGCGAAAGCGGCGGCCCTTCGGCGAACGCACCCACAGGTTTTCCAGATTGGCTACAGTCCGTCGCATGTCTTCGGGTGCCCAGACTCTTACACCGACCATTTGCGGCCCGCGCCGAATCCTCGTGGCAACGGTGCCATAAACATATTCATGAACAAAGCGGGATATCTGTTTGGGGGTCATGCCGTGAATACCTGCGGCAACCGAATTAATTTTTACATATATTGAATCACCCGCCACCACCACGCCGCTGCGCGCGTCGGCCACGCCGTTAACCTTTTCGATGGCAGCAAACACCTTATGAGCCTCATGATCCAGCACGCTCTGATGGTCGGAGAAAATTTCCACCCGGATCGGCTGCGGCACGGCCGTCAGATCGCCGATTTGATCCTGCATGAGCTGTTCGGGATCAATGTACAAACTCGGCACGCGATGGTGAATCTCTTTGGCGATCTTATCCATGACCTGTTCTATGGGCGGGCGGGGAAAGGGCTTAAGCTGGACGTAATAATCGCCGGCATAAGATTCGGTCAGGCTGCCGCCAAGTTGCATTCCGGTGCGTCGGGAGTAGGTTGCCACGTTCGGGTTCGCCCGCAGAATTTTCCCTACTTGCCGCAGCAGGCGGTCCGTCTCCGTCAACGACCCCCCGGACGGCGCTTTATACTCCATACTGAATCCGCCCTCATCCATATCGGGCATAAAACCGCTGCCGACGTTATGG
>JAJZDN010000144.1 GCA_021805985.1 Planctomycetota bacterium
GCGTTGCATGACCATCCCACCGCCAGGCGGCGCAAACATCCGTCTATTGCCCCGCGTGAAGCCAACCCGCAGGCCCACGCGAATCAGGTTGGCTGCCGGAAAACAACAAGTCCCACCGGGCAACCCTAACATCCTACGAACACAGTATGGCACTGTCATTATCAAAGTCAATGTCATTATTAAATACAATTAGCGTTGCGCTGCTATGCGGCCTGATGCGGCCTGATGCGCACGGCCTGATGCGCAACTTGCCGAGGGACGGAGAGCTATGTAGACTTTGTCTCTTATGACCAAGCGAAACAAACCAGTAAAGGCCGCCAAGAACGTCGGCAAACCCCTGACCGTCCAGAGAACGTATCGGTTCAATACCGAACTCTTTGAATCCTTTGAAGAGGACTGTGCCCGGCACTTGGCCAATCCCAAGCTGGTACTGGAGGCGCTGATTCTCCACTGGCTGGAAGGTGACGCCAAGACCCGCAGCGCCATCGCCATGCGGCACCGCCAACGGTTTGGATTGTCATCCTCGGACGAGTAATTCCCATCCCGGCATCGCCTCCCATCACTGCCACGATGTCGCGCTGCGGCAACGTTCCACTGGCATCATCAATCGTGTAAAGACCGTGCTTTGCCCTCGGCCTGCGCCGGGCAACCGTCGCGCCCTCGCTACGTTCTACTCCGCTGAGTCACGCCGGATTGCTCCGGCTCCAGCCGGTGCAAAGCACTGGCCGAAAGACACTATCAGACCGCCCGCCTTGGCTTCCCGCCCCCTGACGTGGAAGGCCAAGGTGCGTCCCGATCTATCGGGATTGTGGACACAACCGAATGGACGAGTGAGAGGGTTTTGGAAGTTCCCGCCACTGGCATTGGTGAGATGCCAACAGCTGACCGGCGCGACGTTTCGAGGCTGTTCAGAATCACCGGCCGAGCTTCTCCGGTAGCCCTGTCGCCCATGATCCATGGCGGAGTAAATGCCCAGCTGCCGAGGGGCGCTTCACCCTGGTTGACTTGGTTCGGTGGCTGGTTTTGCCGCGCCCCGTGACACCGATAAGTTGGCGTTCCGCACCGTTGCCCGCAGCCCCGTGTCGGCAGATGGCCACGCCACCAATAAGGATACTTGCTCTCTCTCCCGCGCTGGCTTTTCGCGCTGCTTGTCGCGCCAGCCACCGGCTCCCGACGCTGCCGACTGGGCATGTCAGCGGTCTGTCAGGCATGCCCATTCTTTCCGGGATCAGGCCGGCTGATCAACCGCCAAGATCTCCCGAAACGCTCGCACACAGGGCGCTCCGTGAAACCCTAATAGCCTTCCCCGCCCGGTTCCCAACACCGTCATCTTCCATGTCGAACCAGGCCGGAGGATGGCCCGAAGCCAACCCAATCGACTCCGCCATTGCCCCCACCGCCGGACGGTAACGCTACCAGTGCGCAGGCCGGCCAACGGCTTGAGCCGAAGGTTCATCGCACTACCAACGCACCTGTTTTTCGCGCTACATCGGTGCGCTCCGAGTACCTGCCAAAATGACAAATGGCCTCCCGAAGGGCGCATCCGGTGCAGCGCAGATTACCGCTTCCGGCACCACACATAAGCTCGGCCATAAGCTCGGCCATGACGGGTTCACACCTTGGCCGGAGCTTCGCATCAACGCCAGAAGTTCCCATCCCAGAGCGCCGTACCCGCCGCCAACTTTCGCGTTGCCATGCCCGCTTGCTCGGTTGGCTGGAAAAATCTCAAAACCATCCCAAAGCGTTGATTTCAGCGATTGAAAAGTGGAAGGCAGGATAAAGGAGATGGCATCCCGATTCTTGTATCTGCTTGTTTTACCAACACTTAAGTGGCATCCCGTCATTTTTTCGGGATGCCATTGGCTGCCGGTCTTTTTGGCAGAACCCAGTGGAACCCAGCCAAACCCAGCAGGTTCCCTGTAAGTGGTTGCACAACGTACACTTACGAAATTCTGGGTTCTGATTCTTTTACCTTGTCTTCCAACTGTAACTCACATCTCATGGCCCAAACTTCCCCAACTCCGTTCCGTGTGTCATCAGTAAAGTTGTCGGCGTTTATTATTTTAAGCAGGTTTCGAACATCGAGTGCAGACCTGGTTCCGGGGCCGTTGTAAGCGAACCATCAGAGGGAATACACTCACGCGACTGGGTGGGTACTTATAGCAAGCCATAGCCAGCTCGGAATAAGGTCTGACAAGGCCAGTGGCAGAGCGTGAATCAGAGTGCCGAACCGGCACCGCCTTGGGGGTGGGCGGAACCTCAGATCCGGAGATATTCGGCCCGCGTGTGTCCGGGGCAGCGTGCTGGCGTTACAGTGCTTCGGGGATAAGTGACTGGGTGAAGATGGACTGCCTTGTCGGTGTGATCCAGCTTCGTATCAGACATGGGTTGGGCGATTCCGGCGGCCAATATTCCATGGATTCTGTTTTTGGATTAGCGATATTGCTGACAGTGGGGCGGAATAATTTAACCCGCTTGCTCTCCGGATTTCGTGCGATAGATGCGCAATTATAGGGCGAGAGCGAGCATCCATAATAGATTTCACGGCTACAGAAAGACTCAATGTCACAGCACCACGCCATAGTGGTACGGCGGAAGCCAATGCTTTCAGCGCTTACAAGTTCAATACCGACGTTTAACGCCCATTGTCGGCAACTCGCCCGGCTTGGAACGAATGGCCATGCTTGGCCCGCGTGGGCGTGGTAGAGGCATAATTCCAGTGCATGATCACCAATAGCCCGCCATCTGATAGGATTCTCTCCGCCTCCCGCAATAACAATGTTATGCCTTGGCTTTCATTTCACGCCCTCGCTCTGCTGAACCTCGCCTTACTGGCCCGGTTGGCCTACCCCGTGTCGGCTACGCAAGTGCCAGCCAAGCGTCCGCCTTTTTTGACCTGCCAATACGCCCGCTGCAACGTTCGCGCCACCACTGCGATTTCGGAACGGGTGGTGCCGCGCCCCAGTGATAGCCGTACCGCGCCCAGTGCGACGGACTCTGGTATTCCCATCGCCAGCAGCACCCCGGATGCCCGTTCATCACCGGCATGGCAAGCCGAGCCTGTGGAAGCCGCTATTTCCGGTGCCGCAGCCAGCACGGCGCTGCCCCGAACTCCGGGAAAACAGATATTGAGCGTGTTGGGCAATCGCGGCGCTCCGGCACCAGTGAGTTTCACCCCGGCAATACTGGCGCGCAGTAGATGCCATAGTGCATCGCGCAATTCCTGTTGTCGGCGCGATTCCGCCACCAGATTCTGCGCGGCCAGTGCGCAGGCCGCGCCCAAACCGACAATATAAGGAACGTTCTCAGTTCCCGGTCGCAGCCCGCGTTCCTGCCCCGCACCGCGTAAGACTGGAACCAAGGGTGTTCCGCGCCGTACATACAACGCGCCGATGCCCTTTGGGGCATAAAGCTTATGGCCCGCAAGCGACAGCAGATCCACCTGTAATTTATCGACATGCACCGGAATTTTTCCAACAGCCTGTGCCGCATCGGTGTGCACGATGGCCCCACGCGCATGGGCCAGCGCTGCGATCCGCGCTAGCGGCATGACCGCACCGGTTTCGTTTTGCGCCAGCATGATTGTCACTAGCGCCGTATCCGAACGCAACGCAGTACCAACGGATTGTTCCTCTACGTGCCCCGTGCGGTTTACGGGAACACGCGTGACTTCAAATTTCTGGCTTTCCAGCCACGCGCAAGGTTGGACTGTGGCCGGGTGTTCCACGACGGATGTCACGATATGGCGGCGGTCTTTACTAAGTTCCATGACTCCACGAATGGCGAGATTATTGGCCTCTGTTCCACCCGAGGTGAAAACGATTTCATCGTCCGCGCAGTGCAGTAAATCGGCAACCTGACGGCGGGCCTGCTCCACGGCGGCGCGGGCGGGCCGTCCATAGGGGTGATCGCTGGAGGGATTACCGAATTTCCGGCGCAGAAATGGGAGCATGGCTTCCAGAACCTCCGGCCATACCGGTGTCGTGGCATTGTAGTCCATGTAGATGGGGTGTTTGTTCTTGTTTCCCATTGGTTTTTCCCTTAAAACGTCAGAACCTGATCGCTGGTACGCACCCATTCGGAAAGCTCAACCATGGATGATTTATTCGCACCTTGGTAGTACGGTTCACCCCTTGCAGTTCCGCAGCGGCCCTGGCACGTACCGCACACGCGCACCGCGATCCCGGCGGCAATCAATTCTTTGACAATCCGCACCAGATCAAAATAACCGTCCGGTGGTTTGATACTTTCACGGGCCAGATCGACCGCGTCGTTCATCAAAAACAGACGCACCGTTACACCGTCCTTATGCAACTGGCCGACTAACCGCAACGCGTTCCACGCCGCATCAGTACCGCCATACGGGGGATTACCAAGGATTATCAAAATCGCCTGTGGCATGAAAAGTACCTTTCACAAAAGACCCATATCAAATTCCGCTGCAACCCGTCAATGCTTTTGCCAGACCGCCAACGGTGTCGTGGCGGACGGGATCGAAATTAGCGCCGCATCTCCGCTTCCCGCGTAACCTGGAATCCCCGGGCCTGCCACTCGCTTACCCCGTCCTCCAGGCGGAAAGCCTTATAGTTCATAGCGCGCAACCGCTCCACCGCTTTGATGGCCAGTACGCAGTACGGGCCGCGGCAGTACGCCACGATGGGTTTTCCCTTGGGCAATTCGGACAGTCGCGCTTCCAACTCTCCCAGCGGCATTGATACCGCGCCCGCGATATGCCCGGCCGCAAATTCATCGCCGGGGCGCACGTCAATGACCACGGCTTTTCCGCTGCGCACGCGATCGAGAAGTTCCCCGCGGTTCACCGGTTCCAGACCGATATGCCCGGCCAGAAAGGTTTTGGTGATGCGGTCAATTTCGGCAAGTTGGCGCTCGGCCAAGCCCCGCATTTCCATGATGAAAGTACAGACCGCCGAGTCCGCGATGCGATAGATAACATGCAAACCATCCTTATGTCCCTCCACCATGCCGGCGCTGCGCAGCACCTGCAGGTGCTGTGATGCGTTGGCGACCGAGAGATTTGCCTGTTGTGCCAGAACTTCGACATTCTTGGGTGCTTGGCAGAGCAACTCAAGGATTTCCAGCCGCTTGGGGCTGCAAACCGCCTTTCCAATGCGTGCAAACTGCTCATAGATGCGATCCTTAAATTGCCGGTCAGTGTCCATGTTGATTTGCTCCTTTCCAAGCGATGACTACGTCACCATCCAAAATGAAGAGAGGGAAGACGGTATCGAATTCGTGCCAGATAGTAGCGCTCGAACGCCAACTTCAGGTATCGCGCCCATTTTCCGCGTTTGGTAACCGCCTTATTGCGCGGCGGAAGGAACGGATCCGCCGACATATAGAATGCGGTGTCCCCCGCATCAGCAATGCATAACGAGGGAAGCGACAGGCCGTCGATCGTTGGGTGTCCGTGAAATTCCGCTACAATATTGTGGGCCGCCGCGCGGGCCATTAACTCCGTCATGTGCCCCGTTTTTGGTACGCCCACGGGAACCGCCGTGGCAAATGGCGGTGGTATTGCCACGGCCACGCCCGCGCTGAAAATGTTGGGATACTTTACGTTGGCAAGATTTGGCGTAACGGGAATAAAGCCCTTCGGATTCGCCAACCCACTGACCGCCCGCACAAAACCGCTCCCGAGGAAAGCGGGAATCACCAGTGAAAAATCAAATCCACACTCCTGACCGTCCGCAAGAATCAGACGGTGGGGTTCCGCTTGAATAATTCGGGCGTTGGTAATGGATTCAATGCTTCGTGACGCAAACTCGTCCTGAACCATTCGGGATGAATTGCCGATACCACCAATACCAAAATGGCCGATAAATGGCTCCGGTGTGAGGTAGGTAAGCGTAAACCGGTGGCGTCTCTTTGCCCGTTTAAGCACCGTGTCTATCATCATGATCAGTTCATAAGCCGGCCCGATGCAACTGGCACCCGGTGCCGCGCCAACAACAATACGTCCGCTGTCGTGCGATAGCGTCTCGGCAAGGGCGGTGCGAGCTCGGCCGGCTTCCGCGACATTAAATATGGACTCGGTGAAGCCCGTTACCGGGCCAAGACCTGGCACCGCACCGTAATCGAGTTCGGCACCCGTTGCCAGCAGCAGTGTATCATAGGAAAATCGTTCCGCCCCGGCGCTGATGACGCATTTTTCTGCATCCAAGGCCTCCACGTTGCCATGTACGAAATGGATTCCCGCCCGTTTGAGCGGTTTTGCGAGAGGCACCTGCAGCGGTCCCGGTTCCCGCCATCCCATCACCAGCCATGGCAGGGAGGGTGTGAAAGTGAAGGCCGATTCTTTGGATATGAGCGTAATGTCAGTTTTTCGTCCCAGTTGTTTGCGGAGTTCATAGGCGGCGTTAACCCCGCCAAAAGACCCGCCGACAATCACGATGCGTTTGCGATTAACAACCATGATCTTTTCCACAACAATCATTTTCTGTGAGCAACTACCAAGATTGCTCAATTAACTAATTGAATAATTGTATAGTGCCTCCATTCGGCGGTCAAGTATCCGCGTTCGAATCCTTGAGGGTGGGGCCTGTGACAGTTTCTGCCAAAGGGTGAATGTGTGTAAAATAGGAAGGCACCAATCCACAGGACGTGGCTTGGGATTAATGTCAATTTTTCAAGGAGGAACAATCATGGCGGCAACCACCACG
>JAJZDN010000038.1 GCA_021805985.1 Planctomycetota bacterium
TTTCATCGTTTCTGTCATACTGTTACCCATGGTGGCGTACTCCTAAAAAAGAACATTGAAAACACCCTTTAGGTTACGCCGCCTCTTTTCTCCCGTCCACAACTTTTAATAGTAGCCCAAACCGTCGGGGGCAACGTAGCGGCAATTCGGCACATGGGTAAAGCGAATTATGCGTTCCTCGACGGCCACGCCGAAACACTGGCCTACGCGCAGACCTGGCTGCCGATTGGATCGCCCGTGAGCGTTGGCGGGTACAAGGTCTACGAGGCACCGACCATGTGGCGACAAATTTTCGGCCCCGGATACTTCCCGAATTATCCGGGTACGCCGTAATGTTCGTTGAGTGGGTGCGAAGGTTCCGCTCTCGCAGCAGCCTGCCAACCGTCTTTGGGGAAGGCTTGGGGAGATTATTAAGATGCTTTAAGTATTTCGGGGCGGTTGGAGGCCCATTGCAACTTTAGAAGTATCCGGCTGTTATGGGGGAGTTCCGGGCCGGATCAGCTTGATAGAAATGTTTGACGGTTAGCTCCGGAGGGATGTTACCTTTGAGAAGTTGGCCGGAGGTTTCTTCATGGGAGGTCTTTATGACCACGCATTTCAAGTTTCTCACAGTGTTGGCGGCAGGATCGCTTATCGCAGCCGGTGCGGCTGGTGCGGCTCCGTTCCTGACCGAGTCGTTCAACTACGGTAATTTGACGCCCTCGGGCGGGGGTTACCAGGACATGGCAGGCCAGACTGGTGGAACCGGTTTTCAAGGCGGGTGGGTAACCAGCTATACCAATACGGTCGCACCTAACTCCACCTATACCAATACCGGCTTGACCTTCGGAAACGAAGGCGTGGGCGGTGCCGCCTATTCCGGTATGAACGATCTGGGCAATGGCAATGGAGAATGGTCCATGTTCAGTCGGCAACTCAACGTCACTGCCACCGGCACCGTTTATGGCAGTTATATTTTTAATTTCAGCAGTGCTCCCTTTAGCGGGGTCGCGGATATGGTGATCGGGAACAAGAATTCCAACGACGGCGGACCGTTTGCGATGGGAGCCCAGGAATATGGAAGCGGCACAGCGGGAGTTGCAAATGCATGGAAGGCGGGCAGCAGAATCTCCGGGCATACAGCAACGGTCACCGGGCCAACGCTTACCACCAACACAACTTACAAATATCTTTTTCAACTTGGTAACGTTGGCGGAACATCCGGGCCTCAGACCATTAATTCCTGGATACTCACTGCCGCGCAGTACAACACGTTTGCAACGGCCGGCCAGCTTAATGAAACCGCGCTGAACGCAGCGACGACAGGTACAGGAGCAGGCGACGTCACCGAAATTCTTTCAAATTCCTCGACGCCTGCTACCGAGGGAAGCATCACGCCAAACTCGTGGCTGACGTTTTTTGTATTCAACGCCAGTAAAACTGCCGGCACCAATGTGGCGTTTGATGAGGTGGCGCTGTCCCAGGTAAGTCTCGCTGATGCGACGACCGCCGGCGCAGTTCCTGAGCCTGCACCGGTTGCCGTCATGGGCATAGGGCTGCTGGCGGTTGGGTTGCTGCTGCGACGGCGTACTATCCATCGCTCTGTCGCATAAGCCGGGAATTCCAGATCCTACCAGAGATCGGCTCGCCGAAGGGCTTTAATCAGGACTGACTTTGGCGACTCAACGGGTTGGGATGAAGGCGTACCGCCTTCGTCCCAACCTTTTCATGAGGGGCTTTATTTCCGCGGCCGGAATGCGGGTCCCGCGGGGACCTTAAGTTGTTAGCACAGACATCAATAAACGCGCCGTTGCTGCTTGACGTGGCGAAGTGGCTAAAATAATGTTGGTCCATCTGGTGAGTTGGTTGCGCAAAAATAAGCGTGCTGCACCGAAGCGATAAGCGAACAGGAATGTGTAATGAATCCACGGAATCCGAAAAAACGCAGTGTCCCCCCTAAGGAACGGGATAATAGCCGGCGTCCCACAATTTACGATGTCAGCAGATGTTCCGGGTTTTCAACCGCTACTGTTTCAAGAGTCTTTGCGAACTATCCGGGGGTTTCTCGATCCACGCGTGACCGCGTACTGGAGGTCAGTCGCGATCTGGGTTTTTCCCCCAGTCACATCGGTCGCTGCCTGGCGCACGGAAGCACCGGGAATGTGGCCGTGATGTTTCCTGATATGGCCAGTGGGTTTTACGCTGAAGTGCTGGCCGGGATTGATGAAGTTCTGGCGGAGCACGGCTTTAATACATTGACCGCATTTTACGGACGCGGGCGGGATGCTAAATCAGTGTTCACGCGATTAAATTCCGGTTTTTTGGCCGATGCGCTGATTATCGCCAGTTCATACGACATTGGTGATGTATCACAATGGTCTGGATCGTGTGATACGCCGATGGTTCTATTGGATCGTCCGCTGGCGAAAGCTGGGATAAGCACCGTGTGCATTGATAACGCCTCCGGGGTTGCGGCCATGGTGCGACATCTGCACACGAACGGCCATCGCCGCATCGCAGTAATATCTGGCCCCGAAGGGACGTGGGACGCTGAACAGAGGATGGCCAGCTACCGCGTAGCGATGCAAGAAATCAAGCTCGAAGTTAATCCATTGCTGATCTGGGCCGGCAACTTCACATTTGAAAGCGGACGTCATGCCATGCGGACGGCCCTGGCGGGGCGGTTACCGGTGGACGCGGTTTTTTGTTTTAATGACGAGATGGCGCTGGGGGCGATTGCTGCCATCAATGAAGCGGGCCTGAAAGTGCCGGATGATATTGCGGTCGCGGGGTTTGATGGAATTTCCGCCGCTGAGGGTGTGCAACTCACGACTGTCGCCTGTCCGATGCGTACGGTAGGGCGCAGCGCCGGAACTATGGCAGTTTCGCTGATTAAAGGTACCGAGCGGCCAAGAGACCAGGTAATTCCGGTGCGCCTGGTTATTCGCTCTTCATCTGGAAAGAGAGCGGCACATTGGACTAAGGCGATGTAGAGAACCATGTTGGTTACGAAAGCATGAGCCTTGAATGTTTGAAAAAAAGACTAAAGCTAGATACTGGCGGCGAGCGTGGGCGGCCATTTTAACCGGCTGGATACTTTTATCCGCGGGTTGCAAGGCCCAGGGGCCGTCTGTGGCCGGGGCCGACCGCAGAGTTCAAGCTCAAACGCATTCCACCCGCCGCCCGAGCCGCCAAATTGTGCGTAATCGGGATCAATTTCTGGCCAGTATTGAGCACCGGAGTTTTGCCTATTTTTGGGACGAAATGGATCCGCACAATGGCCTGATACCCGACCGCGCGCGGGCGGCGGGTGGCGGTGCACACGTTGCAAGTATCGCTGCGGAGGGTTTTGGCTTAACGGCTCTCTGTATCGCCGACGAGCATCATTGGAAACCACATGCGGAGATTTATGCGCGGGTACTTCGGGCGCTGGATTTTTTCCGTTACCGCGCCCAATGCGTGCATGGCTTTTATTACCATTTCCTGGCGTTAGACAGTGGTCGGCGGCAATGGAAGTGTGAGGTTTCATCCATTGACACCGCTCTGCTGATGGCGGGGATCATAACGGTTCGCGAGCATTTTTCAGGGACCCCTGCGTCTCGTATCGCGACCTATCTGTATCGCCGTGTGGATTGGCCATGGATGCTTAACGGCAAAAATACACTTTCAATGGGGTGGAAACCCGGCAGCGGATTTTTGCCGTATCGATGGAAACAATTTAATGAAGGACCCCTGATTTACCTGCTGGGTATGGGATCGCCAAGCCATCCGCTGCCAGCGGCGAGCTGGGCGGCATGGCAGCGTGGCCCGCTATGCACGTACGCCGGCTATACATTTATGTCCTGTCCGCCCTTGTTCACGCATCAATATATGCAGGCGTGGTTTAACCTGCGTGGACTTCGCGATCATTTTGCCGATTATTTCAGAGATTCGCGGTACGCAACGCTGGCTAATCGTAAGCTGTGCATCAATCTGAGCAAACGCTTTCCCGATTACGGACCTACGGCCTGGGGAATTTCCGCCTCCGACTCAGCGTCGGGCTACAGGGCATGGGGAGGTCCGCCCGCGACGCCCGGTATTAACGGCACATTAGTGCCATGTGCCGCGGGAGGCAGTATCCCGTTTGCGCCCCGGCAATGTATAAACGATTTAATGTTCATGCAGCAAAAATATTCTTATATGCATATCTATGGACGATACGGGTTTGTGGATGCTTTCAATCCGCTGACGGGCTGGGTGGATAAGGACGTTCTGGGAATTGATCAGGGGATCACCTTGATTATGGTGGAAAATTATCGCACAGGGTTTGTCTGGAAAACCTTTATGGCTGATCCGGTAGCGCAACGGGCGCTGCGCCGCGCCGGATTTTGCAAAATGACGGCGGCAGACAAGCTTCCGGAAAAAACGTCTGTTTTCAGACGCTAAGGCAACCGGTGCGATTATGGCGAAGTGTAAATGCCCGAATGTCCGCATACCAATGCGTAGAGAATGGCAACTGCCTTGGAGTGTTTATGAATAATTGGATCTCATCGCGTATCCTCCCGTTTAGGGGCAGCATCTGTGCAGGGTTTTTCCGCCACGGAAAATATGAAGTTGCCAGGCGGCTGAAAAAAAGGGTGGACTTCAAGCAACCTGTCAACGTCACATCCAGAGTATGGATGGCCGGCCTTGTGATAATGGTTTGGGTCTTCGGGATTGCAGCGCAGTTGCATGCCGCGGCTATCACACGGGAAAAATCACCTGTGCCAGACAATGGTAGAGCTTGGATGAATCCGCGGTTGTCCGTAGACCAACGCGTATCGGAATTGCTGTCGCGCATGACTCTGCGGGAAAAGATTGGCCAGTTACTGCAGATTGACTGGAATAAGAAATTGACGGTGATCGCTCCGGCGATCAAGGCAGGGCAAGTCAGTTCGCTGCTGGGGTTTAATCCGCCGCACGGCAAATTATCGGGTAACAAGTATTGGGCTTATCGGATTTCACAGTATAACACCGTGCAGAAGCTGGCGGTTGAAGATACTCGTTTGGGCATTCCAATTCTCTTTGGCAGCAATGTGTTGCATGGATTCCGGACAACTTTTCCCATTCCCCTGGCGATGTCGTGCTCCTGGGATGCGCAACTGGTGAAGCGTTGCGAGCGTGTGTCCGCGCGTGAAGCTTCGGCGGCGGGGGTGGACTGGACCTTTGCGCCGATGATTAATATTTCGCATGATCCACGCTGGGGCCGGGTAGCAGAAAGTTTTGGGGAAGATCCCTGTTTGAATTCCATTTTGACAGTCGCAGCGGTACGAGGCTTTCAGGGTAGAAATCCAGCCGTGCCGGGGCATCTGATTGCCTGCCTGAAACATTATGTTGGATATGGCGCTGTGGAAGGAGGGCGGGATTATAATGAGGCGGAAATTACCCGCTTTACGCTCTGGAATTATTATTTGCCTGCGTATCGTGCGGGCGTCAAGGCGGGAGCCTTAACGGTGATGAGCTCCTTCAATTCAATCGGGGGCACACCGTGTACCGCGGATCGCTATACACTGCATGATATTTTGAGAAGCGATTGGGGATTTCACGGTTTTGTCGTCAGTGACTGGCAGTCGGTGAAACAGCTCATTGACTGGGGTTACGCCTATGATAATTCCGATGCCGCCCGCCGGGCCTTGTATGCCGGTGTGGATATGGAAATGGCCAGTGACACGTACAAGACGCTGATCCGACAGGTAGGTGAAGGAAAGGTTTCATTGGCCCATGTTAATGCCGCGGTGCGGCGGGTACTGCGCGTGAAGTTTGAAAGTGGGTTATTTGAACATCCCTACGCCAGCACAACCCGATGGCATCATGCTTTTCTGAAGCCTGCTTACAAAACGTATGCGTTGCAGGCGGCCCAGCGGTCGTGCGTACTGCTTAAAAACATGGGCGACGTTTTGCCGCTGGTCAAAATTCCACACCATATTGCCATCCTCGGGCCGCTGGCTGACAGCCGGGCAGAATTTCTAGGCTGCTGGCACAGCCAGGGCATCGCGAAAGGTATGCAGTCTTTGCCGCAATGTCTGCGCCAGGCTCTGCCGGCTAATGTTATTATTTCAGTTGTGCGTACGGGGATGAGTCATACGCATTATTTTCACCGCGCCGTTGCCGCAGCGAAGCAATCCGATCTTATCATCATGATGGTGGGTGAGAAATCTTCAATGAGCGGGGAGAATACCAGTCGGGTTCGCATTGGATTGCCGGGGCAGCAGCAGCGTCTGTTCGATGCCGTGGCGGCTACCGGAAAACCCATTATTACACTGCTATTTAACGGCCGGCCGCTGGCCATTCCCGATGTGGTCAGGAAATCCCAGGCGGTTCTGGAGTGCTGGCAACTGGGCACCGAAACGGCCCCGGCGATATCGAATATCCTGCTGGGAAAATATAATCCATCGGGCAAACTCACCATGGATTTTCCAAGATCGATCGGGCAGATACCGGTCTATTACGATCACCTGAATACGGGGCGGCCGAAACTCGGTAAGTTTATTGATGGATCGCGTCAGCCGGAGTTTTGCTTTGGCTATGGGCTGTCGTACACACGATTTCATATTGGTGCGGTACGATTGACCGCCCAAAGGCTGCGAATCGGCGGAATTATTCGTGCGCGTGCGGTGGTCGCAAATGCCGGCCACCGCGCGGGCACCGAGATCGTACAACTTTATATCAGAGGTCTGTATTTCAAGGATGGCGGTCGACCGGTTCGGCAATTGGTGGGCTTTCAAAGAATCCATCTTCTCCCGGGTCAGCGCAAGACACTCACATTCACGTTGGGAGATCGGCAGTTGGGGTATTATAGTTCCGCCGGGAAATGGCTTGTCGATCCCAGCCGTTTTGATGTTTGGATTTCATCAGATTCCCAGGCGGGTAAGCCGGCGTCTTTTGATCTTCTGGCTGCTAAACGCCGCACCGCGCGGAAGAAATAAGATATTCTCGCGTCGGATAATGTCGGCCAAATTTGAGTTGTAATCCGGTTGGTCGTGCGCGTATTTCTGCCAACGTCCCAAAACAAATATCGCCTTAATATTTTTGTCGACCCAGCCGATATGACATGTCTATTGCTGCGCTGACGGCCAGTGTTATTGGCCGCGCGCTAGCGGCTCGCGAGGTTTCATGATGTCGAATAAGAAGCAACTTGGCGGTGACTCTGATGTCAGGAATGTAACCCGCGCCAGGACCGATGGCGTATGTGCATATCAAAGTGTCCGTGGCTTTTCGCTCATAGAAATGCTCGTGGTGGTGTTGATTATTGTGATTCTGATTTCCATATTGCTCCCGGCGATTTCCCGTGCACGGGAATTGGCGAGTGCTGCCGCCTGTGAAGCGAGCCTGCGCAGTTTGGGTCAGGTTACGTTGCTGTATGTCAATCAGTCGCAGGGGGTGTTGCCTTACGGAACTTATGGTAACCCCCAGTTTCCGGTAAACGGATATAACTCCTATTTTGGCGAGTGGGCGAATCTGGATTTTTATTTTTTAGTTGGACCGCCGGTTCCTATGACTAACAACGGCGTCATTGGGGAAAATATTCCTGCTGGTTTAGCGGATAAATGGGACTCCATATTCTGGTGCCCGGATCGACAGGAACCCATGACCGCGAAATGGGGCCTTAATTACGCGGCGAATCCCAATGTGTTTTTGATTCCCATTACCAATCCGATTACTGGCGATGCGCTAAATCAAAGCCTCCATTACAGTGCCATACCTGACCCGGCACAGATTATTGAGATCGGCGATACCAATCAGAGTTTTCCCGGCGGCAACTGTGCCTCATTTTTATTTACCTGGACGCCTGGGCAATTATCCTGGCAGTACGGCAGCTATTCCAGTTCAACCGTTATTCCGGCCAATCCGGGAAATACGGACGCCACGACATCTATTATCAATCATCAGGGCCTGCGCTATCGTCATAATTCGTATTCTCCCACGACCGGGGAAGCCAATGCCGCATTTTGTGATGGACACGTTGCATCCATCCCGCAAAATGGCTTACATGTGTCGAATATCATTCCCGCAAACTGATTAACCGGATTGCTGCCTGTTTCATCTGCCACAAAACGTCTACTTCACGCTACAATAGCTTGGATGGGCAGTGGTTATCAGGATGCAGGTAATGAAACCCAATGAAACGCTTAACGGATGTTCGAACACTCGACGACTGGTGCGCTACGGTGCCATTTCCCTGCTATTGGCGGTCGTGCTCGTGGCGGCGTTGTTTGCATGCCACGATCACGCGGAGCGAGCCAAGATAGCGCGGAATCCCAAGCTTCCGCGTGTCAGCGTGGTGCTGGGAAATAAAACCGTCAAACTCTGGGTGGCGGCGTCACCGCGGACGCGCGATCGCGGCTTAATGTATATTCGTAAAATGCCTGACACCTGCGGCATGTTGTTCGTGTTTCAGCACAACGGACCGCAAACTTTCTGGATGAAACATACCTTGATTCCGCTTGATTTGATATTTCTTAATCAACAGGGTGTCATCGTGCGACACTACATGATGCCGCCGGATCATGGCAAAAAAACTTATCCCAGTGGTTCGCCGATCCGCTACGCTATCGAACTGAACGCCGGTGCATTTCAACGCCTGCATTTGCATGATGCTATGCACATAAACCTTCCAAAACGGTATTTAATTCCAGCGCGGAAAGCAGTTGGAGCGTCATGACTTGGAGACTACTATGACCCCCACACCTGCGTCCGGACGAGGCCGCCAAGGCTCTTTGTTTTCAGGCAGGCGCTACCGGCCTAAGTCTAGCACAAGCTGGATATTGGCCGTGCTGATTCTGATCGTCTTGATTTGCGCAGCCGTCGTAGCACTGATAATCCTTCCGCCGTCCTGGTATCGTCCGATTCATACCATGAAGGATGCGGTTTATAATCAGGCTGACCACGCTCAGGCGTCCCTGATGGCCTTGAGAAACAAACTGCGAAAACCTGATCCGGGCACTATTACCTGGACCATCACCCAGCGCGAAATTAACAGCCTGCTGGCGGTAGCCTATGGCGTGGACAAAAAATCGAAAACGCCGCACAACCCCGGCGGCCTAACAGATCCGTTTGTCCGGTTTACCGATAATCAAATTACCTTTGCCGCACGCGATAGCCAGCTACCGGGTGATCCCGTAGCCAGTGCCGGTGTGAATGTGCGATTAATTTCCACGGCAGGTGCCCCGCCCCAGGCGCATATAACCATTAATTCTTTGCATGCCGGCGATTTGCCATTACCTCCTTCACTGCTGATGGATCGTTTAAAAACGTTCTTGCCGCGCCTGGCACCGGTGGTGGAAAAAATTATTGATGTGTATGCCGGCCCGCAGTATGCCCGGCTCGCTACGCCGCAAATTGTTCAGTCAGTTGCGGCCATATTTTCAGGCAAGCCATTCTCGACAGAACTGCGGCTCAATCATCGCAAACTGGTGATCGACAAGCTGCTCATTCGTGGGCCGTCCGTGGATGCTTCGGGTCACGCACAGCCGGCATCGCTGACTTTTGAGCTGGTGCCCGAGCCGTAACACGCCGGGCAATGTCCTGGCCGTTCGATACCTGTCGGCCCAACGATCTGGAATCTACTGATGCAACGAAAAGAAATTGAAGACATCCTCACCGCGGCCGGCAAACGTCCCACGCGTCGCCTTGGTCAGCACTTTATGATGGATCAGCGGATATTAGACCAGATCATTGCGGCAGCCGCACTTGATTGCCACGATATTATTCTGGAGGTAGGCCCCGGGCCGGGGAACCTGACATCGCGAATCTCGCCCCTTGTGAGAGCAGTTTTGGCGGTGGACATTGATATGCCGTTATTGGCGGCGGCCAGCCAATATTGGGAGAAATTATCTAATGTGCAATGGATGACCGGCGATGTCCTGGCTGGCAAACATTGTCTCAATAATTTGGTAATTCAGGCATTGCTGGCCTTAAAGCCAGGGGGATCTACCGGTTCTGTAAAGCTTGTGTCCAATCTACCTTATAACGTCGCCAGTCCGCTGATTATTGACATTCTCGCGGCCCAGTGTGCATCAATCGCGGATAATTGCGCGGTCCAGGCCGTGTGTTTTGAACGCCTGGTGTTCACCGTGCAATGGGAAGTCGGGCAGCGTATGCGAGCGCTTCCGGGGACGGAACATTACGGATCGTTATCTGTATTAATTGCATTAATGGCGGATGTGGAAGTGCTGGCGAATATTGCGCCGGGAGCATTTTGGCCGCCGCCAAAAGTAAGATCGGCATTGGTGCGGATTATTCCCAGCACTGAAAAACTCCGACGTATCGGAGATGTGCAGCGCTTACAGTCCACGGTATCCAATTTATTTTCGCATCGGCGGCAAAATATCAGCAATGCCATTCGCCATTCCTTTGATGCGCCCGGGGCCGCACAGGTGGTGGAAAAGCTACGGGCTATAAAATTTGATCCAACACGCCGATCTGAGACGCTTGCACCGGAGGAGTTCCTGCGGCTTTCGGAATGCTGGCCAAAGTGATATTGTAAATAAAGACAAGCGAGCGAATCTATGACGGATTATATTGTACTTAACGGACACATTACACCGGTGGAAGATGCCAATATTTCTTCCTTCGATGCCGGATTACTTCATGGGGCGGGACTTTTTGAAACCCTTAGAGTGCTCAACGGCACAGCATTAAATCTTGAAGATCATCTGCAACGGCTTACCGAAAGTGGCCAGTGCCTTGGCCTAGATATTGAACTTGATCCGATTATCGTCACCGGCTGGATAGCGGATTTGCTGGAATTGCATAACATCCGTGACGCGCGCGTGCGCATCACGGTTACCCGTGGAGACACTCGACAAAGCGCCGACCCGCAATTAACCACCGTGTTAACGGCAATTCCCTTTGAGCCTTATCCGGCAGCGTTGTATGAAAATGGCATGGCCGTGATTATCTCCCAATATGCACAAAATCCCTTGGGGCCGCTTACCGGGCATAAAACCACCAGCTACATGGATCGACTTTTGGCGTTGCGGGAAGCCCGCATGGTTCATGCCGGCGAGGCGCTTTGGTTTACCAGCGCTGATAAAATGTTAGCCGAAGCGTGCGTCAGTAATATTTTTATCGGTTTTGCGGATGGTACTTTTGCCACACCGCCGAGCCGATTTCCCGTACCGGTGGTTCCGCCGGTGGAGGCTAATGCGGGGAGTTTTGCACCGCGCTTGGCGCTGCCGGGAATAACCCGCAAGCATATTTTACGATTGTGCGCAGCAAATGGTATTTCCGCTGCGGAAAAAATGATGACCATCCATGATGTGCTTTCCGCCAAGGAGATATTTCTAACCAATGCTATCATGGGTGTGATGCCTGTAACACATATTGAGGGGCACACCGTAGCCGATGGAAAACCGGGGGTGCTGACCCAGCGTCTGGCCGGCTTGTATAATGCGTTTATTCAGGAGCAGAGCCATGGCGCAGCGCATTAAATCCCGGAAGGTCGGAAAAAAAGAGTCGCTTGAGCGAACTTCCTTGCGTTCGACGTCAGCCGCTGCAGGCGCTTTCAAAGGCATTCCCACGTTACAAACTATTCTGGATTATCTCAATGCCACTATTCCTCTGCATTTTGCGGAACCGTGGGACAAAGTTGGATTGCTGGTCGGTCCCCGCAGAGAGATAAGTGAACGTCAGAAGATTCGGCAGATTCTCATCACACTGGATTTAATCCCTGCGGTGCGCGATCAATGCCTGCATCAGAAAATTGATCTGCTGATCTGCTATCATCCCCCCATCTTCAAGCCGCTTGATCGGTTATGTGTCCAAGGAGATATGCCGGCTGATCTGGCGGTGGAATTAGCACAAAATAAAATCTGGATTTACAGCCCGCACACGGCGTTGGACGTGGCGGATGGCGGTACCAATGATGTTCTGGCGCAGGCGTTAGGTTTATCGCCGCGTGGATCGCTCAAATTGCGATCACCCGCAGAGAAACACCTGAAGCTTGTGGTATTTGTGCCGGAGAATCATGTGGAGGAAGTGGCATCGGCGGTGTTTGAAGCGGGCGCAGGGAAAATTGGTAAATTCAGCTCCTATACGCAATGCAGTTTTCGTACGCCGGGCACCGGCACATTCTTCGGGGACACGTCCACATCGCCGGCGGTTGGCGTCCGTGGTCGCCTGGAATCCGTGCGGGAAATTCGCTTTGAAACAATCGTTCCGGAATCCTGCGTTCCGGAGGTAATCGCGGCTTTGCGCCGTGCGCACCCGTATGAGGAACCTGCCTTTGACCTGCTGGTCATGGAGGGGGAAAAAACGGAACCCGGAATGGGGCGCATCGCGGATGCTAATAGTGAGGAAACGCTGGGAACACTGGCCCGCCGTTGTAGAAAGGTGTTGGCACTGAAAACCATGCGCGTCAGTGGTGCAGAAAACCGGCGTATTAAAACCGTTGGCATCATGGCTGGTAGTTGCGGCACGCTGCCGCTGCAAGGCGATACGAAGCTTGATTGTATTATCACCGGTGAATTAACACATCATGATTTACTGGCATTTCAAGCCGCAGGGACAGCGGTCATTATGTTGGGCCACGCCGAAAGTGAAAATCCGGTGCTTGCTAATCTGGTAACGCGTTTGACCGCAGCATTTCCCGCCTGCCACACGGAGTTGGACAAAACATAGGCAGCGCATGGGGTGCTGTAAAAATTAGCTTCTTGGGCCCATAGTGCCGTCGGAGTCAGCAAGTTTTTGGTTATTCAGCGGCAAGGTTATGCGGAACGTAGTGCCGCCGCCGACGCGCGAGGTGGCCTCAATTTTTCCGCCATGCTCATCGACGATTTTTTTGGTTACCGCCAATCCCAGCCCTGTGCCTTTTTGTCCTTTGGTGGAATAGAACGGCTGGAAAATCTGCTTGAGATTTTTCGGCGAAATACCCACGCCATTATCCTGCACTTCAATAATGGCGTTCTGGCCCGCCGCATCAACATCGCTGGTAAGTGTAATCACGCCGCGACCAGATTCGACCGCGTCCAGAGCGTTGGTTAAAAGATTCAATACGGCCTGATGGATACCGTCGGCATCGGCCGGAACTGGCGGTTGATCTTTATTTATTTCGGTCAGCAGCGTGACTTTTTTATCATGGGCCTGCGTGGTCATCAGTTCCAGACATTCACCCAGCACATACGCCAGATTGGTCAATTCAAAGCTTGGCGTGCGCGGCTTGCTGTACGCCAGCATATTCATTGTCAGAGCCTGCACTTTGTCTAAATTGCGCTGCAGAATTCCCCAGCCCATACGGATTTGGGCAATATCGCTGCTTTTCAGGCCCATATCCACGACATCGGCACCACCACGCATGCCCTGAAGAATGTTTTTAATGGAATGCGACAAGGAAGCTACGGTCTGTCCCGTGGCGGCCAAGCGTTCCTGCTGCACGTTGTCATGGTAAAGTTGGGCAATTTCAATCGCCAGACCTGTTTGCAAACCAATGGCCGTTAAAAGCCGCAATTGGTCCGGCGTATAGGAATAATTGGCCACGCTGGAGTCGATATGCAAAACGCCCAGTTGTTTTTCCCGGCCCTTAATGGGCACACAAATGGCCGAGCGGATGGCCATATTATGAACCGACTTGCCTTTGAGAAATCGCTGATCGGTCATAGCGTTACTGGAAAGCACACCCTCATTTTTTGCCAGTACGTGGCGAATAATGGTTTGACTGACCGCAATTTTTCCAACTTGTTCTTCATCACGATAGCGCACGACCACGGGAACAACCTGTCCGGATTCCTGATCCAGCAGACCAATAAATCCACGATCGGCCCGCAGTTGTTCAAATACCAGATCCATCACTTTATTAAGGAGCTGCTGTTGATCAAAGACACTGGCGATAGCGCTGGAAATTTGTAAAAGCACGCGGAAGTGGGCCATAGCCACCTGAGAGGGTTCCGGTGCCGCGAGAATAACCGAATCATCGCTGCTGGGAACTGTGCTGATAATAGAGGAATCGCCTGGATTGCCTTCAGGGGCAGCACCCACTTCATCGCTGGACGCCAGATTCACACTATGGACCGGTGCTCCAAAGACCATCAGGGTGGATCCCAGGCGAATCTGATCGCCCACTTTAAGTTTTGAGGATTTATTGATTCGCACGCCGTTGACAAATACGCCGTTGGCCCCGCCCTCATCAAAAAGCACCCAGGAATTATCACTCCATTCCAACCGCGCATGGCGGCGGGATACGGTCAGATCCGCCAGGGGAACCTGTTCGCTGGCCCGGCCCAATAACACAGGCTCATTGGCACTGAAGTCAAATTGCCGGCCCTTATCTGGGCCTTGCAACACGTATAAGAAAAGCTCTGCCACGGACAGAAAACCCAATGGACAACAAAACAACGCAACGCTGCAAAAACATTTTACGGTGTTTATGATTTTTTTGATAGCCAGATTAATCCGATTCTGTTTTTATTGAATCGGGCACGCTTCGGCGATTGGCTTACCGGCGGTGGAAAACAACTCCCGCAGTATCTTAACGCGTTGAAGCCCTTCACGATAAAGCTGTTCAAAGAGTGTTTTTACCTGCCCGCTGACTGCTACGGTGGCATAGCGGCTGTAGAAACTAATGGAGCGTTTTTCGCTGGCCACAATTAATCGCATCGCTTCATCAAAGCGGGCGTCATCGCGTGCGTCAACAAGTCGCGGACCCACGCAGACCAGGCTTTTGTCCTCGGCTGTAAGAAAAAAGCACGCCGCGGGGAAAAGCTGGGTTAAAAGCGCCTGGACGGCCTCCCGCTGGGCATTTTCCTGCCGGACCATTTCCTGAAACGCTTCACGCAGGGAAACTGTGGTAGATTTTTCCGTCAGGACGATATAACGATAGGCCGAGACCGATTCACCGTATGCGGCAATGGCCAGGGCTTTATCATCGCCAATTCGCGCGGCATCCAGATGTGGCAAGCGTTTAACCATAAAACCTATGATACCAGAATTATCCCGGATTCTCATGTACAGCATCGGTTTCCCGCCGCCGCTGCAAGCGGCGGCGGGGCGGGTTATAATGTTT
Source organism: Planctomycetota bacterium (assembly GCA_021805985.1). GTDB lineage: Bacteria > Planctomycetota > Phycisphaerae > WQYP01 > WQYP01 > JAMDCX01. The sequence goes on from JAJZDN010000038.1 coordinate 14,996, forward strand.
TGATGTAAATGATTAGCGGAGCTGTCGAATGATTAAAAAAGATGAAAAATTTCCGACCTTTGAGGAATCTATTGCCCGGCTGGAAGGCATTGTCGAACAGATTGCCTCCGGGAAGGTGGGGTTGGAAGAGAGTTTGGTCATGTATGAACAAGGCATGGAACTGGTGCAACGGTGCCGCGCTATTCTGGATAGCGCGGAAAAGCGCATTGAAGTTTTATCTCAATCCGGCGGCACGCTTAAGGCCACACCACTGGAATCTGAAAGCCAATAAAAAAAGCGATCCGCAGCCGTTGGCAACTGCGGATCGCTTGTGTTAATTTTAGAACCCATTCATCAGCGACAATAAGCCCCGGCTCGGTACGGGGTGCTAAGTGGCAAAATGGCAGCTTGTATTAGATGGCGTCGCTGCCGGCGGTGCCATCGCTGACACGGATGACGTTGTCCAGGGGAATAATAAACATCTTGCCATCGCCGATCTGGCCTTTTCCACCGGGTCCGCTGCGTGCCGCTTTGACGATGGCATCGACCGTAGGCTGGACAAAGTTCTCATTGACAGCAATTTCAAGACGTACTTTGCGAATTAAATTTACCTGCATGGCCTGGCCGCGGAAATATTCCGTGTGGCCTTTTTGCCGGCCATAGCCTTGCACATCGCTGACGGTGAGGCGAAATACTTCGACATCCGTCAGGGCCTGTTTCACTGCTTCCAGGCGATGGGGTTGGATAATGGCGATAATTAATTTCATTGAGGTTTCTCCGTTTTAAGGTTCATAAAAGCCCCCGCTTCGAGACCCGCTCGAAGCGGGGGCATGATTAACAACACGGTTTGCGACGCTTAGGTGCCACCGAACGGCATTGCCACGGACTGCTCGGGGAAGGTGTTGGTATCCAGGCCGACCTCGCCGTGAATTCCCAGATCCAATCCTTCGATTTCCACCTGTTCGGAGACACGTATCTCCATGAACAGTCGCATGACAAAGATGATAATCGCAGTTACGACACCCGCATAGACCACAGCATCGCTGGCGGCGAGAATCTGCAACAACACCTGATGGAAGTTGCCGTCGATCCAGCCGGCAACGCCGTTGATGGCGGTGCTGGCGAATACGCCGGTCAACACGGCACCAAGGAACCCACCGATGGCATGCACGCCAAAGGCATCCAGTGCGTCATCATAACCGAAGATGGTCTTGATCTGAGCACCCCAGTAGCAGACGATGCCGGCAGCCAAGCCGATAATCGGCGATGACCAGAGAGCCACATAACCGCAAGCCGGAGTAATGGCGACCAACCCAGCAACAAATCCTGAGGCCATGCCCAAGCTGGTAGCGCGGCGATGGTGCATCCATTCCGCAAAGTTCCAGGCCAGACCGGCCATGGCGGTAGCTACGGTGGTGTTAAGGAACGCGGCGCAAGCCAGGCCGTTGGCGGCATTGGCCGAACCGGCATTAAATCCGTACCAGCCAAACCAGAGCAAGCCAGCACCCGTAAGCGTGTTAAATAGTGAATTGGGCTGTATCACATTCGGGAAACCTTTTCGTTTGCCGATCATAATCGCGGCAACCAAACCTGATACACCGGATGAAATGTGTACCACGGTACCGCCGGCAAAGTCTACAGCACCAAGCTGGGCCAACCAGCCGTTGCCCCAGATAAAGTGGGCGAGGGGGTCATACACCAGTGTGCCCCAGAGGAGAATAAATAGGCACCATGCGCCATATTTCATACGTTCGGCAATTGAACCGGCGATAAGAGCGGGGGTAATAACTGCGAACATAGCCTGAAACATGTTGAAAATGGTTTCGGGAACCGGAAACTGTCCGCCGGCCGGAGCACCCGCAACGCCCGTGATGGCGTTGATGGGGTCCAGTCCCAGCATCAGTAGTCGGCTGGGATCCCAGCCGATAAATTTCTGCACCATGGGATTACTTGATGTCCCGAAAGAGAGCATATATCCAAACAGGAACCACTGAACGATAATGACCCCTAGCGCTGAATAGGAAGTCATCATGGTGGCCAGGAAGTTTTTCTTCCGGACAATGCCACCGTAATACAGGGCCAGGCCGGGCATCATGACCATCACCAGTGCGGTGGATGCTAACATCCAGGCGGTGCTGCCTGTGTCATAGGTCTGCTGTGCCCATGCTCCGGTTACCGGGGCCGGGGCGGTCGTGGTGGCTGCCGGAGCAGTGGCTGCGACCGCAGCTGTTGCTGCCGCAGTGGTAGCTGGTGCCGTCTGAGCGAATAACTGTCCGGCCATAGTCATTACGAGCACAACCGCGGCCAAGCCGAACATCCACCGGATTGTACTTGCTCTTACGAGTCTGGTGAGTTTTGAAAAACCCATCAATAGTTCCTCCAAAGAACCTTTCCCAAAAAATCTGGACGGCTCTATCGCACCGCACGACAGAGCGTTTTGTCTGATGAGGGGCTCCATGCAATCTCCTTACAAGCTGGGCCAACGTACCGGACCTATTCCGGTGATGTTCCTAAAGCAATTTCTATGCCAGAATATTGACGGGCTACCTAAAATTTAGGCAAAAGGCCGGAAAACAACGGATTTGCGGGTCAATTGGGCTGCGGCAGCTTGCGGCGAGATCAAACATGAAGCCTAATAAACAGTCAGGAGTTGCTCCGAAAGGCAAGAAAGCGGATCGGCGTGCATCAAAATAAGGCACGGGGTTGGTTCAAGGAGTGAAAGGAGTTAGGAGCGGTTCCAATGAATAATGGATAATGAATAATGAATAGATTTAAGGAAGCGCTGCGCTGCTGCGAGATGCGAGGTTCCAGATTCCAGATTCCAGGTTCCAGGTTCCAGGTTCCAGATTCCCGCGATGGTTCATCCAGTTCTCGGACCTTCAGGAATTGACTACATTATCAATCAGACGGGTTGTTCCCAATTTGGCGGCGATTAGAAATACGCAGGGGGCACCGACAGCCTTGGGATATACTTCGAGCGTTTCGGCGTGACATGGCAAAGCGTATTGCACCTCAAGTCCGGCCTGCCGGAGGTGTTCACTCATACCGGCTACCAATGCCGCTGCATCCCGCATACCGCTTTTGTATTGGTCCGTCGCCCAACTGAGGGCTTGGTAAATGCTGGCGGCGCGCGATCGCTGATCAGGGGATAAATATCGATTGCGACTGCTCATGGCCAGTCCATCAGGCTCGCGCAGGGTGGGGGCGGTGATAATTTCTACCGGGATATTCAAATCGCGAACCATGTGCTTGAGGATCAATTGCTGCTGGAAATCCTTCTGGCCCAGAATCATGGCCGCTGGCTCAACAATACCCAAAAGTTTTGCTACAACTGTACACACGCCCCGAAAATGGCCGGGTCGAATGGCTCCGTCCAGCACGGTCCCCAACTCTCCGGGGTCAATGCTTATCGCATTGCCGGGACCATACATTTCCTCCGGTGATGGGGAAAATACCACGTCCGCGCCCCAAGCGGTGAGATTGGCCAAATCCTGTTCAAAAGGGCGGGGATACTTATGGAAATCTTCATGAGGGCCGAATTGTGTGGGATTAACAAAAATGGATGCCGCAACAATTCCATCCGGCCCTGCTAACCTCCGTGCCATGCGCACCAGGCTTCCATGGCCTTCATGCAAGGCACCCATGGTGGGCACAAAGATCACTTTGCCGGCCGCCGAATGGCGGTACTGGCGAAATTCGGAAATGGTTTTACAAATGTTCATCCGGTTAATCTCTTGTGAATCCGTTTTTAAGGACACGAACCCATGGGGCATGTCCGCAGCAGCTCCATGACTGATTTTCCCATCTGCGGATGGATCAGGTTTGGTGCAATTTCCGCCATGGGCCGCAACACAAATAATCGCTCATGCAGACGCGGATGCGGAATGGTTAAGTCCGGCTTCTCCAGAATCAGATCATTATAAAAGAGAATGTCCAAGTCTATCAGGCGCGGCCCGTGGCGTATTTCACCGGTTCGAAAACGCCCCAACTTCTGTTCAACGCCGGCCAAAGCCGTCAAAAGTTCTTCGGGCGAGAGTTCCGTTGCCAGGCGTGCAGCGGCGTTGCAGTAATCTTCCTGCCCCGGCGGCCCGCCCACCGGGGCGGTGATAATAAACTGCGACACCATTTCAACCTGTGTGCCCGGCAATGCTGCAATTGCGGCTAGCGCCGCCCGCAGATTTTCCTCCCGCTTTCCCAGGTTGCTTCCAAGTGCGATGTAGCAAATTGCGGTCATGTAATGGGGTGTCCTGTTGAGAAAGTTCCAGCGGTTGGGTTTGCTGCATCAGGTGCTGCGGAAGGCAATGGCTGATCGTTGAAGCGTGTCGTGAAAATTATCAGCATCAGCAGCACTGAGGCCCAAAACGATACACCGATAGTGAGCATCCAGCGATGGCCGTCGGGGCCGAAAACTTTTGCGACATCCGTCGTTAAAAACATCAGAAAAGCTGCGGCGGATAAGGCGGTTAACGCGCGACGCCGTGTGATGTAAGCGATCCGCGGGTCCGACAAAATCATTCCAACGGCCGCCAGTGTCAGAATCAGTGTGACGAAATGCGGCACCCAGGTTCGTGGTGAAGCCCAGAGCATAAAAGCCGCGACCGCTCCGATTTCCAGCACATATCGGCGATCGCGAAGTGTCGGTAAAACTTTCCGCGACCACCATAAACCGATCAGCCCGATGGTGATAAGAACCATACGAATAATCATATCGGAGGTCGGCCCCGACACGTTGATGACGTTTACATAATGCGCCGGATGTAATTTATCCGGGTGCATGGGAAATGCCGGCACATGGCGAATCAGCCGGGCGATGAAGACCGGTATGGATTGCCCGACAAAATAGGTCAGATGGCCGCCCTTCAGGTAGGGCACAATCATGATTCGTGTCCACTGCCGCAACCATGCCAGGTTCTGGCTCCAGCCAAATATGGCCGCCGGAATTAATAGCAAGCCCAGAATCAGGCCCGCCAGAATACCGCCGGCGACATGCCATTGGCGTTTCCACAAAAAATAAATGAAAAACACCAGCGGCGTAACCTTAATGCACACGGCAAACGCGATGAGAATGCCTCCCAGCCATTTCCATCCCGGGGCATCAAGCTGGGCGGCGCATAACCCCAGCGTCAGAGGAAGCAGCATAAATAAATTGGTCTGCCCTTCCTGAATATCCTGTAATGCCGGCCAGAACCAGACGGCCAAAATTAACAGAATCGCGGTAACGGACAATTTCACGCTGGTCTGCCGGGCCATGCGATAGACCGCCCAGAATATGCCGATGGAAAAAAAATATTTGCACATCGCCCAGATGAATTCCGCATTCGGTGGAGAAAACCAGGTCAATGGCCCGAAAACAGCCAGCGTTACCGGTGGGGTCGGAAAGGTATCGCTGGTGTAGGGTACGTGGTGCTGAATAAATGGCGGCACCACGACCATCCAGCGGTCAAAGTCGTTGACGTAACGTGTGGAACCGGTTTTTTCCCGATGGATTACCCGCGCACGCGCCTGAAAAGCCGCGACAATGGTGACGATCAGCCCGACCGCCAGAATAATGCTGACGGCAAGTTGATGAGGGGATATTGTATTGCTTTTGGCATTCACAGTTGCAATCGATTCTTTCCTGCCGCCGCACATGTCGCGTTTACGCTAAAGTTTCAGCGATCCAATACGTGCAACCGCTTCGCGCAAACGGGATTCATCCACGGTCAGCGCCATGCGCAAATATCCTTCTGCCGCCGGACCAAAGCCCGCACCCGGCACGGTTACCACGTGGACCTCTTCCAGCAGGCGGTTGCACAAATCCATGGAACTTACTCCTTGAGGAGTATTTACCCAGCAGAAAAACCCGGCTGTGGGTTTGCGAAACTTCCAGCCCAGGGCCGACAAACCGCCATGGAGCGTATCGCGCCGCCGGCGGTAAATATCCATCTGCTGTTTCACATCCGGATGATCGTAATGTTCTAATGCCGCGGCTCCGGCAACCTGAACGGCATTGAATTGTCCGGAATCCACATTGCCTTTCACCTGCCCCAGGGCCGCCACCACCGCCGGGTTCCCCACCGCCCAGCCGATGCGCCAGCCGGTCATATTGAAACTCTTGGATAACGAATGAAATTCAATGGCGACATCCATCGCACCGGGCACCTGCAAAATGCTGCACGGCGGCTGCTCAAAATAAACCTCTCCATACGCCAGATCATTGGCGATGATCCAGTTGTATTGTTTGGCCATGGCCACCGCTTTTTCATAAAAGCTTAGTGGGGCGGTTGCGGCTGTTGGGTTGTTGGGATAATTCAACCACAGCAGCCGGGCCTGCTGCCGAACATCTTCGGGGATGGCGTCTAAATCCGGGAGAAAATCGTTCTTTTCCAGCAGGGGCAGATGAAACACGCGGCCGCCGGAGAAGATGGTTCCGCTGGCATATACGGGGTAACCGGGCTGGGGCACCAGGACCACATCGCCGGGATTAATAACCGCCAGGGGTAAATGGGCGATGCCGTCCTTGGAGCCGATGGTGGTGATGATGTTTTTATCAGCATCCACGGTGGCGCCAAAACGTTTCTGCATGAATCGTGCCGCCGCCTGCCGAAATGCCGGCACGCCCTCATCAAAGGGGTAGCGGTGATTTTTTGGATCGTAAATGGCTTTGGCCATTTCATCAATAATAAATTTGTGCGTGGGCAAGTCCGGATCACCCACACCGAGGTTAATAACATCTTTGCCCGCGGCCAGGAGTGCGCGCTTTTTACGGTCAATTTCAATAAACAAATAAGGGGGCAAAGCCTGCAGGCGTTGGGACTTGGTAAACGACATTCAGATTTTCCTTCCATTGCCGGGAAAAAACAAATCAGCGCTGCCGCGGTGAATATCCGCGGCACCGGGCAGATACGCCAGTGTAAGAAAGATTCAACTTCCGGTAAAGTACGCGGGTGGGGGGAGGAGTTAGGAGTTAGGAGTTAGGAGTTAGAAGTTAGAAGTTAGAAGTTAGAAGGCTTTTGAAGCGCTTCGCTTTTGCTAGAGGCTAGATGCGAAATGCTAAATTCCAGGTTCCAGGTTCCAGGTTTTTGTAACCACGGCGGGGAGGCGGGAACTGGGCGGTAATTAACTTGAACGGAGACACAATAATTTGATGCTGGCTTATTACATTCAGACGCTTAATCCATTTATATGGCAATGGGGAAATTCAGGATTTGGTATCCGCTGGTATGGAACGGCCTATCTGCTGGGCTTTATCATCGCGTACCTGTTGATGAAACGCTTTATCCGCACGGGCCGTATGCTGCTGCCCATCGAGCAACTGCCGGATTTTGTGCTTTTTGTAGCGATATTCGGCGTGTTAATTGGCGGACGCCTCGGTGAGGCACTGCTGTATCGCCCCAGCATGTTTACCAATTTCTCTCCGCCGTTTCCGTACTGGGGATTATTGAAAATTCAGGACGGCGGCATGGCCGCCCATGGCGGAATTGTCGGCGTATTTGTCGCCACGTATGTATTCGCCCGACGCCGCGGCTACCGCTTCCTGAACTTGGTGGATTGCGGTGCCATTGTGGCGCCCATTGGGATATTTTTCGGTCGCATCGCCAATTTTATTAACGGCGAAGTGTACGGCCATATTTCGCACGCGAAATGGGCGGTGCAGTTTCCCACTGAATTGATTTATCAATCGCAACCGCTGGATGCACGGATTCGCCATCTGGCGGGAAAGATTGCCGCCAAACATCCAGCCAGTGCCCATTTAATGAATCAAAATCCGGTCGCCGGAATGGTGCGCTATATCAGCCATCACCTGCAATGGCATCATCCCAGCCTGGTGCCGGCGCTGGCCCTGCATCCAAAAGAGGAAATTATCAAGCTGGGGCTAAACGGCAAATCCGCCTTTCTCAACGCGCAACTTCAACAGATTCCGGATTTTCTCCGTAAAATTAAACTGGACGTTCAGGCCCGCCATTTGGCTGAGCAGGTGATGGTTCGCTATCCGGATCTTGCCGGCACCATACGCCGCAATCCCAACATGGAGTTAATTAATCTGGCTCGGCAAGGCAACGCTTTTGTTATTACCCACCTGCGTGAAATTCTCAACCCCCGAATTCCCTCGCAACTTATTGAAGCGTCACTGGAAGGGCTGCTGCTGTTTCTGCTTTGCTTTTTTATCGGGTCCCGATGGAAAAAGGAAGGCATTACCGCCGCCTGTTTTGCCACGTTCTACCCCCTGATGCGAATGACCGGTGAGCAGTTCCGCGCCGGCGATCAGCCCAAGCTGATTTTCGGCCATTGGATATCATTAGGCGACTTATACAGTTGGCCCATGTTCATTCTGGGCCTGATTTTCCTGATCTGGGCCATCCGCCGCCCGGCGATGGCCGCACCGGCGGGGCCGGCGGGGGAAGGAGTTAGGAGTTAGGAGCTAGGAGTTAGGAGTTAGCATGATGAAGCGCTTCGCTTTCAATGAGTAGTGAGTAATGAATAATGACTAGAAATAAGGAGTTGGAAGTTAGGTTTCAGTACTGGCGGCATTAGCACTGGTTGCAGTAAATGCAGTAACAATTAGATGTTAGCCGGCAGGTTTAACCTGCCGGGCAAAATAGAAGCGGCAGGGCTTCCGAAGAATGCCAGATGCCCGATGCCCGTCCCGCATGTTCTGGACACATCCGCCGATGCTTTGTAGGATAATAACCTAGTAGCCGGGCGATTAGCTCAGTTGGTTAGAGCGCATGCATGACACGCATGAGGTCACAGGTTCGAATCCTGTATCGCCCATATTCTCATTTGCATATGTTTGCACACTAGTGAAAACCTCTGAATTATCACATGTTTCACCTCGGGGCTTCATGCCATTACCCACCATTTTATGCACCTGCTGCGCCGCTTTTTGCACCGCTTTTGTACCGGGGGTATCGGCCCAAGTAACTCGGTCCATTTGCTCATGTGAGTTCCGCGGGCTGTGGTGACTTTGATACTCATAACACTGTAATCTTGAGTATAGAACGGATTAAACTGGAGATCAAACATCCCGTAATCGACCGCTTGTTCGCCGCTCGTCAGCAAGAAGGGATCGCGGAAAACGGTGACTTCGCGGATGGAGGCTCATACAATGTATTCGGTTTGGCCGTTGACGCGGCCTGACCGGCCGGGTGGGGGTCTCGGTAACGCGGGCGTCCCGCCTGCTTTTGGGTTTTGGATGGAGGCAAGAGGCTTGGGTTGCAGATGGGTTCATCGCCGCTTTGTCCTGTTGGGCCGCGCTATGGCCGTGGCGGATAATCTGGAGAATAAATTATGCCTTATACGTTTCTGGTCACACGCCGAATTCCGCAGGCGGGGATGGACATCCTGAGGACGGCGGGGGAGGTTGTTGTTAATGAACAGGATCGGAAGCTTGCCAGCGCCGAACTGCTGGAGATGGGAAAAAGCTGTGACGGCTGGCTTACCATGCTCACGGATATTATTGACGGTGCCCTGATCCGCCAATGCTCGAAGCTGCGCGGTATTGCCAATTATGCGGTGGGGCATAATAATATTGATATATCTACGTGTACGCAAATGCATATTGGCGTTTCCAATACACCGGACGTGCTTACCGACGCCACTGCGGAAATTGCGTTTGCTCTGATGCTGTGCACCGCCCGGCGGATTGTGGAGGCAGATAAATTCCTGCGGTCCGGTCAATGGACCGGATGGGCACCGCTGCAATTTCTGGGTACGGATATCTGCAATCAGACTCTGGGTATTGTCGGAGCCGGACGGATTGGTTCACGGGTGGCGGAAATGGCTGCGGGATTCAATATGCGAATACTTTATGCCGGCCGCAGCCCCAAGCCGGAGTTGGAGCGCCGCACTAAGGCGATCTTCACTTCGCTGCCGCAGCTATTGCGGGAGTCGGATTTTATATCACTGCATGCACCATTGACGGCGGAAACGCGGCATTTGATCGGCGCTGCACAACTGCGGATGGTCAAGCCAGGTGCAATTCTCATTAACACGGCGCGCGGAGCGTTAATTGATGAAGCGGCTCTGGTGGAAGCGTTGCGGGAAAAGCGCATCAGGGGTGCCGGGCTGGACGTATTTGAACATGAGCCGCAGGTAACACCTGGCCTGCGTGAACTGGATAACGTAGTGTTACTGCCGCATATTGGCAGCGCCACGGAAACTACACGTGCACGCATGGCGGTTATGGCGGCGGAGAATCTTATCGCCATGGCCGCGGGCCGCCGGGCCGCCAATGCGGTCAACCCGGAAGTCTGGGATTCCAAATGACACGTTGCTTCAATCGGATATACTGCCGATGTTCGGGGCCGGCTGGTGCTCTGAATTTACGGATATGCTCGTTGACTTTTGCAAAGGAAAGCTATGGCATCTGTCTCACGTCGGCGTTTTGTTCAGGCAGTTTCGGCGGCTGGTGCGGCTTTGGCGTTGCCAAGCGTATCTTCCGCAGTGGTCCGTGCTCCGCACCGTGTCGTGGTGCACGGGCGCGATGGGGCGCTAGATGCTAAAGTGCTGGGCGACCCGGGCGATCCGGCACGTGAGGGTTTGGAAATTTCATCTCATATCGCGATGGCATCAGGTGCGCCGTTGGGCGGTATTGGCACGGGCTTTATAGAACTGCGGCCCGACGGGTGTTTTTATAAATGGTTGATTTTCAACGCGGGATTGTGGGGCGGGAATCTGCCGGCGGGCCAGCAGGGTAACAATCCGGATATGGGGCCTCAGAGTTTGCAATTTATGGTTCGCACGCAGGAGCAGGGGGCGGATGGGCCGGCATTGCGGCGGCTCTATTTGCGGCCGCATGAAAATAATTTGTATTCTCTGGCGTATGTGCAGGATGTTGAATCGATTCAGTATGATGCGTGGTTTCCCATGACCAGTCTGCAATACAAAGATTCCACGCTGCCTATTCGCATCAGCGCCGCAGCTTTTTCCCCGTTCTTTCCCGGAAATGCCCGCCAATCTGGTACGCCGGGTTTCAACATGGTCTTTACGCTGGAAAATACCAGCACCAAGCCGGTTGAAGTGTCTTTGTTGTCATTGTTGGATAATCCGCTGGCCACCGGACACAAACAACGCCAGCTTATCAATACGATCCGGCAAACCGGCGGCACAACGATCCTGGATATGAATACCAAGGTGAATGCGGAAAATAAAACTGCGCTGGGCAGTATGTGTATGTCCGTGACCGGGGGGAAGCACTCGTGGATTTCGGGAACGTTCGGCCAGTACGCCGGTACCACAGGCTTATGCAATTGGCAGACGCCGCGCCTGAATTACATGCTGGTGGATGTTTTGCAGAAATTTTTTGCCTTGGGCAAACTGCCCGACACGTCCGGAGCCACCGATCCCGCGCAGGAGTTTAAACTTACCCCACAGCAAATTGACGCTTTGACAGCGGCGGAAGCCCAGCATTGGCTGCAACGACTTTCCGGGGATGCGTTGCTGGAGCGGGTGATTACTGGTGCGCGCGCCGCTTCGCCCCATGGGCTTGAATCGGACGCGGGGCGTAAAGAAATTTTGAAGGAAATCAGCAATAATCTTTCCGGCGATCTGGCTGGGCAGCATCGGGATCGTTCCACATGGGGCACGGGTGCATTGGCCTCCAGCATTACCCTGGCCCCGGGGCAAAAAGAGGAAATCCGCTTCACGTTAAGCTGGTACTTTCCGCACCATTTCAGTAAATGGGGCCAGGACATGGGCCACAATTACGCGAACTGGTTTTCCGATGCTGGGGAAGTTAACGCGCACCTGGTGAAAGAATATCCCACGCATCGCAAACAAACGGAATTATTCGCCCGTACGCTGGCGGATACATCCCTGGGCAGTCCGATGGCGTTTGGCTGGTCGGGCCAGTTGAGCACGGCGGTAACCAATACATGGTGGGTTAAAGATGGCAATTATTCAATATGGGAAGGGCTGGGGTGTTGCGGTCTAAGTACGATGGATGTGGAATTTGACGCCAGCTTTTCAGTGGTGGCGCTATTCCCGGAATTAAAGCTCGCTCAGATGCGGAACATGCTCAAGTATCAGAACGCCCAAGGGCAAGTGCCGCACACCTACGACGGCGACTTTACGCATTTTGATCAGAGCGGCTGGGGGCGCGTGGATCTGAATCCGGAATTTGTCATGATGGTGCATCGTGATTATCTCTGGACTGGGGATAAGCAATATCTTATGTACATGTGGCCCCATGTGGTCAAAGCGATGCAGTACACCGGATCGCTGGATACGAATGGGGACGGCCTGCCGGATAAAAATACGGGCTATCAAACGTTTGACCAGTGGGGCCTGCGTGGATCCCCCTCGTACATCTGTTCTTTGTGGATTGGGGCGGTGCAGGGGGCCGTGGAAATTGCTCTCGCCCTGGACCATCGGCAGGAAGCGGCCCTATGGAAACAGACGCTGGCAAAAGCCGCGGAAAGTTTTGATCACATGCTATTTAACGGCCAATATTACAGCCTGTGGGTGGATGGCGGCCAACGCGACGAGGTTTGCATGGCGTATCAGATTGCCGGGCAATGGTTCAACCATCTGATCGGCCTGCCTGCGGTTACTTCCCGTGCGCAACTGGAAACTGCTATGGGCAGTATCTTTAAATATAACTTTAGTGCGGAGACAGGCTTGCGCAATGCGTCGGTGCCGCATGGTAAACGCAATTTTCTGATTCTCGATAATCTGCAGGCGGGGGGTGTATGGTCGGGCATTGAATATGCGTTTGCGGCTTTTATGATGGACCATGGTCATTATGCGGACGGTGTAAAACTGGTCGAGGCGGTTAATCGACGGTATTTGCGTGCTGGTCTACCTTGGAATCATGTGGAGTGCGGTGACCATTATACCCGCCCGATGAGCAGTTGGGCCACGTTGTTGGCGGCCACGGGTTTTAAGCCGGACGTTCCCAGACAATTGCTGACCCTTACTCCCGGTGCGTCTGGAGATTTCCGTGCACCATGGGCCACGCGGGACGGTTTCGGCCACATTAGCCGCACCGGCGGCACGTTGGCCATAACCAGTGTTTCCGGCCACATACGGTTCAAAATTCTACGTGTGAATCTGCCGGTGGTGAAGAAGGGTGCCATGATCCATGGTAAAAAGCTAGCGCAGCGTGTCACGCGTGAAGGGGAATACAGCCTCATCACATTTGATCAGCCTGTTTCGTTGTCCGCCGGAGAAACCCTGGCTATTTCATGAGGCTGCGACCGCGCCCGGTGGAGTTTGGGACCTGGAATTTAGAACCTGGAACCTGGAATCTGGAATTTAGCAGTTAGCATCTGGCATTCGGCATTTTGCAGGAGCGTAGCGCTTCCTTATTCTAACTTCTAGCTCCTAACTTCTAACTCCTCTCCGGAATACGGCCGTTTGCAGCGGCAGTGCAAGGTCTTTACAATCCGGCCTTAGCTGTGTCTTGGTAACAACATGGCAAGTGCAAACATGAACAAGGGATTGGCTGTGACGGAAAAGAATTTTGCGGATCGGTTGGCAAACGCCATCCGCGAGAAAAAAACACCGCTTATTGTGGGCTTGGATCCGGTGTATGAAAATCTGCCCCCGGCCATTATCAATCGGCCTGGGTTCAGTGATGTCAGCTCCTGTGCGGCGTGTGTGGATGCGTTGTCGGAATTTGGGCGGAAAATAATTCGCGTGGTGGCACCGCATGTGCCGGCGATAAAAATTAACATTGCCTATTTTGAGCGGTATCTCTGGGATGGAGTAGAGGCCTACTACAACCTGGTGCAGGAAGCTCATGGCCATGGCCTGCTGGTGATCGGTGATGCGAAGCGCGGTGATATCGGCCACACTTCAACGCAATATGCTTTGGGAAATTTAGGCGATTGTCATTGGGCAGATACGGGCACTACGGTAGGCCCCGACGCCATAACCGTGAACGCTTATTTCGGTATTGATGGCATTGCGCCATTTACGGATGTGGCCAAGGCACAGGGTAAAGGAGCCTTTGCCCTGCTGCGTACCAGCAATGCCAGCAGTAAGCAAATTCAGGAAATTCCGACTGCCGATGGACGTCCCGTTTTTCTGCACGTCGCGGATTTAATTGAACAGTGGGGTAGCGAGTTGCGGGGGCAATGTGGGTTCAGCAGCCTGGGTGCGGTGGTGGGTGCCACCAGCGGTGCGGCGATCGCGCAACTGCGGCAAGCCATGCCCCATACGATTTTTCTTATTCCGGGAATTGGAGCGCAGGGCGGCAGCCTGGCGGATTGCGCCCATGCGTTTAATTCCGATGGTCTTGGGGCGGTTATTTCTGCCAGCCGATCCATCATTTTTGCGCATCGTGAAAGCCGCTTTGCCGATGTTCCCGCCGCGCAATGGACCAGCGCTGTGGAGCAGGCGATTCTGGAAACCAAAGCGCAGATCGGGCAGGCGATTCCGGCTTTTGGATAATATGTTTGTTCGTGGCATGGATGATTCAACCGCATGGATGCACAAGAATTAAACCGTAATTTTCATAACAAGCGCGTGGTGGTCATGGGCTTGGGCCATTTCGGCGGCGGCGTGGGCGTAGCGCGGTGGCTGGCGCAACAGGGGGCGCTGGTAACGGTGACGGATCAGGAGCCTGCGGAGAAACTGCAAGCCAGCGTTGCTGAACTGGCAGACTTCCCTATAACGTTTCAGCTCGGCGGGCATAATCCTGACATACTTAATACATGTGATCTGCTGGTGGTAAATCCGGCGGTGGACAAATCCCGATCGGAATTTTTTCAAGCCGCGCTGCGCCGACAAATCCCCATGACTACAGAGATCAACATTTTCCTCCGGCATTGCCCGGCGAGAATTATTGGCATTACCGGCAGCGTGGGCAAATCCACCACTACAGCGATGATTCATCTGGTGCTAAGCGCAGCGTTAAAACAGATGGGCAGTATGCAAACCTGCTTTCTGGGCGGAAATATAGGTCATAGTCTCCTGGGGGACTTGGGCGGTATTACCTCCGAGGATTATGTGGTACTGGAGCTTTCCAGCTTTATGCTGGAAGACTTGCCATGGATAGGCGTTTCGCCGCATGTTGCGGTGGTGACCAATCTGGTGGGGAACCATCTGGATCGACACGGAACCCTGGAAAACTACGCTGCCGCCAAACAGAATCTGTTGCGATTTCAAAATGCCGGCGATATAGCCATCTTAAACGCGGATGATGCCGCCGTTAGCTCCTGGACGGGGATCTCGGCGGGGCGGGTTATGAATTTCACTATCGCAAATCAGGCAGAAATAAAGCTCAGTGTGCCGGGGCGGCATAATCAGTCCAATGCCCGTGCGGCACTGGCCGTGCTGGAGGCCGTGGGCTTAGCGGCGCAGAGGCCCGCAGCGTTGGCCGCATTGGAACAATTTGCCGGCTTGCCGCACCGCCTGCAACTGGTGTACACGGACGATTCCGGGGTGCAATGGTTTAACGATTCAAAAGCCACCACACCGGAGGCGGCGATTACTGCGCTGGCGGCGATGGAACGGGGAAAATTTATCTGCATCGTCGGCGGATCAGATAAACATGCCGACATGCGCGAATTTTGCAGGCAGTTAAGCATTCAGTGTGGCTGCATCGTGGGCATCGGGGCAACGGGCCAATCCTTGGTCGCGGGAGCCATCGCGGCAGGTTTTGCTTCAGCTCACGCCTGTTATGCGCAAACCCTGGAAGCCGCGGTCACTCAGGCAAAAACCTGGCTGGCCGAAGCGACGCCCGATTCCCCGGCTCTAAAAGCCGTACTCTTATCCCCCGGTTGCGCCTCGTATGACCAGTTCACCAACTATCAGCATCGCGGCGAACGCTTTGCCGCCTTAGCACAGCATGGTTAGCGATGAGGCCGGAGGGGTGATACCCGGGGGCAGCAGTCTAAGACACTCGGTCTAAAATGTCGGTCTAAAATACTTGATCGGCGCGCCGAATTTCATTATTCTTTACTGAGTAGCATTCGCGGCAGATTTTGGGCTAAGTGTATAGCCGAGGAGTGTCGATCATGGTCAAATGCGTAGTGTGCCAACAACCTGTCCCGGCCGGAACAGTCCCGGTTTACAAATATGGGCAAACTTATTGTCCAAGTTGCTCGGCGAAAGTTGAACGCATTTCCTCTGATCTTTTGGATCGCCGGAATAATGCCGGTAGCATGCCTTCTGTTGCAGTAAATCTAAGCTTCCCGGATATCCTGGGCTTCACCTCGTTTATTCTTGCGATGGTGGGGCTGGTTACCGGCGGCCTTCTATGTATCGTCGCTTTCATAATGTCGTTGTTTGCCATTGACAAAGAGCGATGGCCTTTCGGTGCGATCGTATTTTATGCGGGTTTTTTCCTGCTGTTTGCTTTGGCCGTGCTGGCCATCGTTCTAGCGCTTCACGCCTAGGAGCCTGTCCGAGTAATCGCCGGGTTGCGACGGTGTGATTTTTGGCTTGTCGGGACATCGTCGCGTCAGAGCACCGTGGTGATAACCCGGTGGTTGGTTGGCGACACTGGATCAACCACCGGATTAACCATCCGGTGCTCTACAAGAAACGTCGACGATGGCGCACCTGACACGGATGGTACTCCGAGGAGCCGCGCCGCAGAAGGGGGCCAAAAAGCACACCGCCCTGCGGGTGGGCCTGAAATGCCCCGCCTGCTTTGTTGTCGGATCTCGCAGACTCATTATTAAGAGTCGGCTCGATCCTCCGCCGCGCATACGGGACATTCCAGACCCATCGCAATCCCGGCCATTACTCGGACAGGCTCCTAGGCCTGAGGCGACAAGAACGGTTGGCTGGATTCACGTAATGGGTGTGACACAGGGGTTAATTTCAAATCCCGGTCGGGCGTTACGGCAGGCTGGCGGTACCGGTGGGTTGAATCAGCGTTACGCCGCCTCGGGCTTTGGAAAGATTCCAGATAATATGCCGCGCTTGGCCATGCAGGCTGCCGCTGACATCGGAGAACATCGCATTTTGGCCATTAAGGCCGTAGGCTTGTGCAATTTCATCGGCGGCATCAAATTTTAGCATACCGGCATCCAGATTCATTCCGTTAACCTCCAGGGCGGCATTGTTGGCGGTGACGCTCTGCAGCCGTGTCGGCCCGCCCATGCCCAGATCCACGCCGTTTTTCACCGGCGAGGGGGTGTGATTTAAATTCGCCAGCACTTCATCCGCATCCAGCAGCACCATGCCGGAATTCGGATTTTTCGGGGTGTTGCCTGCGGCAGTCGTTGGAACAGGTAGCGGTTTGGTGGGCCGGAACCGCAGGTGAACTTTTCCCCGCAGCGTTACCACGCCGGTTTTCCCGTGATAAGCCAGCGAGCGCGCCCATGAAAAGGCGCTTTGCCCACGTTGTTGCGCCGTATTGGCGGTCGTGGCGGGGCGGTAGTCCAAGAGGACCATTTCCCCCGCGGTGGGTATTTTCAGCAGACTTTCAATGGCGTTATAGGCTAATTTTCGGCAATTCAGCCGCATGGCTGTCAGCAGCACCCCGGTTTTGCTGTAGCTGGAATCTCGGGCCACTACCATGTTGCCGCCCGCCGGTGCGGAAGCGACCAGTTGCGCCAGTTTCATGGCATTGCGATTTCTCATGCGGTGCGCGAAGTGTATGAGCATGGCGGGGGCGGTCAGACTGCTATGCTGATCGGCTTGGCCCACCAAAGCCGCTACGACGTGACCCGCCAGATTGGCCTGCCGTGTTTTGGCGGAATATTGCATCTGATGTTGCCACGTAACATCCACGCGCGGCTTGGCGGCTTGGCGAGATTCGGGAAGACTCAATTCGCCGGCACCCGGAACGGTTACCTGCTGGAGTGCCCGCTGTAATTTTATCGTCCGGCCTTTAAGCCAATCGGCTCCCTGATAAATGGCCGAGGGAATTTTCCCCGAGTTATCTGATTGCAGCGTGACCGTGCCCTGGGTGCGATCTCCGGATAATTCATACGCGGTGGCCCTGATTGGCCGTCCAATATTATAGATATGAACAATCGTATTATTCCATATCCTGAATCGGCCTATCGTTAATTGACTCCCCGGATTGCCCGTCAGGGAGGTTGCCGCCGGGGTGCGGGAACTGGTACGGCGGATCAGATGCGCGTGAAGCATGCCGGCGCTGACGGTGAATTTCTCCGGTATCCCCGCAGCCTTGGCGGCTTTTTGGTAGAACGTCAAGGCGATGCGGCCGTGGGCCTTTAACTCATCAGGCACGGGGTTGCCATGGTCTTTAGGCCGCCGGGTCAACATAATCAGATGCGAACACTGCATACTATTGGTATCCGCCACCGGTAAACCTGGATTGGCCGAGGCAATGGTTACATCGCCATCAGCAACAAATTGACGCAAAGCGCTGCCGCTGTGCTTGCCGGAGGTTTGAACGAAGCTGGCGGCCAATGTTTCGGCGTGCAGGGAAGTTTGGCCATTGGCTAACTTCGCGGCACCGGTAAGTGTTATATCTTTTACCGCCAGTTTCCCCTGGCCGATCGCGGGAGCCGTGGCAGCCGCGGTAGGCGTTTTCGAACCGGGCGCAAGATGCACGGTCAATGTTTTCAGCCATGATCCGCGCCACGGATTTTTCCCTGCGGCCGCACCGGTCATCGCAAAAGATCCCGGCCCGATAAGCCTGGCATGGTGCGTCAAATTGCTGTAAACAAGTGTTTCACAGGTAATGGATCCCATGGACGTATCGGCGAGGCGTACCGGTTGTTTGGCCGCGGCCAGCATCGTGACGTTCTGCCGGGCTGAATCGTAGGTGACTTTCGGTGCGTAGCCCGTGCGGGTAAGGCCATCACGCATGACCACAGGCTTGCCCGGTGTGCCCGTAGCTTGAAGAAATACATCTCGGCTTCCTGCCAACGTCACTGGGGAATGGCGCGTCGGGCGTAACACCAGTGGGCCGGTCCAGTGGATCACCAAGGGGGGATTACTGGCTTTATTTGTGGCCGCCGGTTGCGTTTGAGCGGCGGTTGCTACCGGGGCCGGGCCTGCGTCGGTCGGCGGGGGGGCGGCTGAGGCATTAGCATCGGCGGCCTCAGAGGTTTTCGCCGCCGTCTGAAAATAGAGCCGCAACGTATTGGCCAGCATGGTTTGTTTGCCCAGTGCCACATGAACGTGGCGGCCAAAACTCAGGGCGTACGTGGTCAGCACCGGGGTGACCACTTTGGCGGGAGTGCCAACCTTTGCACCAGGTGCGATTGCCGGCGTCGGTTTCGTTGCGGGGGCCGTTTGCGAACTTTTTGCCGGAGAGGTTGTTGCGGAATGATTAAATAACCCGCTGATAACCAGCGTGCGGCCATGGGTAATTTGTAAATCTTCCAGAGTTTTGTTGGCGGTATTGATTTCCACGGTCAGATCTGAACCGTCAAATCTCAATTGATCGCCACGGACCGCTACCGTGCCCCGGCTGGTCAACAGGCCCTGCTGGTAATCAAAATGCAAAGGCTTGCCCAGCGTCATTTGAATTTGCCCGGGTTGCCGTACGATCACGCCGCGCTTAAACGAATTCAGCGGGCCGGCGGTAATGGTGACATGCCCGGTCAATGTCCCTTTGCGCAAATAGGGATTGCCAAAACTATCAAACTGCCCCGCCCCGGCCGCGCCTCCTCCGGTAGCACCAATCAACACATCCCCTGTCTGGGAGTCCACTAAAATGGATTGTCCCTTGGAGGTGTAAAACTGTAACTCCGGTTTAATGAGCTGATATTCTCCGCCGCCGACTGGCTTAGCGAGCTTGGCCCGCATGACATATTGCAGCACACCCTGCGCATCGCGATTGTCAATGGAAATATGGGTGGCACCCTTGCCGTGCGCAATGGCCAGGGGTTTGATTTTCTGCCCTGTGCCACTGCCGCTGGATGAAAAGAAACTTCCCTTCAGAGCCAGAAATAGTGCCAGCGCCAGCACCAGGCCGCCAACGTAAATAAACAATTTTCGCGTTACTGGACTCAAAGAGAAAAAACTCCGCATACACGGGTATCGGGACTTTCGCCGTCCACGGCCAGCGACAAACACCTGAAAAACATTGCCGCCGTTCTTCAGCCTCAGCCATCCGGCCTCAACTTTCAGCCAACTTCGGCATCTGCATTATTAAAGTTTACTGGTACCGCGCCAGTACCTGATCCCATAAATTCATTCCCCGGCACATCCATTCCACTGCATCACGCACGGCTCCGTAGCCCCCGGGAAACTTCGTCACGTACCGCGCCGCAGCCCGTACTTCTTCGACTGCATCCGCCACGGCGATGGGGCAACCGCATTTGCGCATGACCGGCAAATCGGGCAGATCATCGCCAATATATGCGCACTGCGCATCGGTGTAACCAAGTTGCTGCAGCAGGTCATTATAAATATCAAGTTTATTGCTGACATTCTGATACACGTACTGGATGCCCAGTTCTTCCGCCCGATGCTGTACGACCATGCTTTCCTTGCCGGTAATTAACGCCACGTGCCGATTGAGTTTTCGCCAGCAGACAATGCCGGTGCCGTCACGCACGTGGAAACGTTTAATCTGCTGGCCGCTGTCATCCCGGATGATCCCGCCGTCGGTTAATACACCATCCACATCCATAATTAAGAGCTGAACTTCCGGCGTAAAGCCGCGCGGTGCTGATTTTTCCAAATCGTTCATTTCTGTTTCACTCCTGATTCAAATACGGTCACAATCACGGTCGGCACGGCCGGGCGACTATTCCACAATTCGCAGGCTTACGACATCCTGCACATCAATTAAACCCACGGGTTGGTTCCGCGAATCAACCACCGGCAATTCATCAATTCGATCTTTGTTCATCAAGGCCAGAGCTTCGCTGGCCAGCGCTTCGGCATTCACATGTTTGGGATTGGCGGTCATGACTTGTGCCATGGGCATATCCAGTACATTGGCTGATTGCCGCAGTTTTCGCCGCAGATCGCCATCGGTAAATATGCCCGCCAGTAACCCTTGGGCGTTGATCACCATCATGGCACCAGCCCGTCGCCCCGGCAATTCTTCCATTTCCATGGCCTGCCTTAACGTCATGGTATCGCGCACTAACGCCAGATTTTCACCAATCTTAAAGCTCATGACTTCCCGCACACGCAACAACTTGCGTCCCAGCGAACCCGCCGGGTGAAAAGCCGCAAAATCTTCGGCGGAAAAATTCCGCTTGCTCATGACGCCTAATACCAGCGCATCGCCCACGGCGTTCATACAGATAACGCTGGTTGTCGGAGCCAGCCGCAACGGACACGCCTCTTCAATGGCCCCCAAGGCAATGCAAATATCTGATAGCCTGCCCAGCGTGCTGTCACTTCGGCTGGTAATGGCAATGGTCGGAACACTTACGCGCTTCAGGTAATCCATCAATCGCGTAAGTTCATCGGTTTCTCCCCCATAGGACAAAAGCAACGCCACATCCGTTGCCCGCACGCGCCCCAAATCACCATGCAAGGCTTCCACCGGGTGCAAAAAATGCGATGGCGTGCCCGTGCTGGCGAAACTGGCACTGATACGCTGCCCAGCCAACCCGGATTTGCCAACGCCGCTGACCACGACCGTGCCAGGCGAACTTGTCCCGGTGCAGCGGTAAATCAATTCGATGGCCTCGGGCATGGCCCGGTCCAGCCGATCCGCTACCTGCAAAAGTGTATGGCCTTCCGAACGCACGACATGCTGGGCGTCGCTAAGAAGCTGCTGCGGGGAGCTTGAATGTACCGGCTCGTCGGCCGAAGGCGTTTGCATAACGTTTTACGATATACGATTCCCCGCATCGCTGCCAGCGCGTGGCACACCCGTGGCACACCCCGGAACCTGATAAGCGGTTTGACTTCAAGCCGCCGGTAACCTAAATTCATAGTAGAAAATTCGCCCCCATCGTCTAGAGGCCTAGGACGGCAGATTCTCAGTCTGCATACACCGGTTCGAATCCGGTTGGGGGTAGTCGGGGGGAGGGGCAGGTTGATGCCCCCTTGTGCTTCGTCGCGCGTAGACCCGCTATTTTCAAGGCCTTTCCTGGCATCATTCACTTCATTGCGCTTTGATGCCTGCACTTGCCGCTGCGCGTTTTGCTGCACTTCGTGCTGCGGATTTTGCTGCGCCTGTTCACCCGCCCTAATTGCCCTGGCGAAATGGGCGTCAGTGACTTGCAGATAATGCTCCGTCGCCACGGCTTTGGAATTTCCAATCCATGCGCAGACAACGTGTAGGGGATAGCTTTCGGCCAACTCTGTCTGTCGACTGGCCCGCATATTGTGGAACGGCTTGGGCCACATCTGAAGTCCGGCGCGGCGGACAATCCGAGTCATGTGCGTTCGCAGATTGCACGCGCTGCCGCCATGGTATCGCGTAATAACACGGCTTTCGCCGGATTGGGTTTGTTCGAATACATCCAACAGCGGCCGGCGCAACTCGGGAAACAAGGGGATGAAGCGACAATCCTTGCCCGGGATATGCGCTGTCTTGGGTGATGGTATGCGAATGCGAGAGTGTTCAAAGTCCACATCGCCCCAAGTTAACGCCAAGGCTTCGGAAGGCACGCGAATGCCTCCATAACGCGACAAGGCGATCAATAGCCGCCATTCGGCATCCGGTGCCGCATCAATCAGCTTGTCGGCTGTTTCCCGCGTAATAAAGCGTTGACGTGCCTTGTCGGCCCGTACGGTAACGGACAAATCAGCAAATGGATTTGATCCCTGATACAGACCACGCTTAATGCCCCAACGGAACAATTCACGGCAGCGACCAAGGTGTCGGCGATACGTCGCTTCAGCCAGGCCTTGCTCGATCATGAAGTTCCGAAATGCCGTGGCATCGGCAGCCGTAATCGCGCCAACGTCCCGCTGTTTGTCAAAGTATGTGACCAGCCATCTCCTTAACTGCTCAAAATTCAGCCGGGTATGTGGCTTCACATCCTGTTTGGCAGCGATAAAGTTATCGATAAACGCGCCGAGGGTGAGAATGGAGGCCGCCTCGCGCGGTTCCACCAGCCCTACGGCAGCCAGGCGTCCATGCAAGGTGTCATCGATCCCGGCGATCCAAGCCAACATTTCGGGGTCAGGCGTTCCGTTCACGGATTTGGCCGCAATCAGCTTTTCAATTCGAAGCCAGGTTGATTCCGCCGTGCGTTTGTCCAAGCGTCCAATCCGAATGCTTCGCCGCCGGCTGTTGGTACCGATAGAAAAATCGATCCGCCACGTTCCACCATTTTTGAAAAGACTTGCCATGATGGTTACTCCACTTCTATTACAAATATCAAGGATACCCATTTTTAGTTTAATAACCAGATTACGTCTTGGCGACAAGAGAAATCAATTCCGATGATTGGCTAACTCGCGGAGGTTTTCGATAAACGCCTCCAAGTCCACTTCGGCAATGCGTGTGCTACGCAATCCGATATGCACCGCTTGCAGTTGCCCCTGGGATATCAGTTGCCACGTCTTACGT
>JAJZDN010000039.1 GCA_021805985.1 Planctomycetota bacterium
TCTATCCTTCGTCAATTCGCCGGGCAATCGACTGGGGTTTCAGCGTTGCGCTTTTTACCATCGGGGCCGCGATCTGCAGGGATAATTCCACCGAATCAAACCCCGCAAAGAGCCAGCGTTTATCTTCCTGCATATCCCGGTTGTACGCCAGTGGCTGTCCCTTAAGCATGGTCAAAAGCGCCACAAGCTGGCCATATACACCGCCGGTGCGGCCGCGAATTAATTCCAGCATGTCCGGATTTCGCTTCTGCGGCATCATACTGCTGCCGGTGGTAAACTGATCGGCAATACGAATGAAATCAAATTCGGTGGAGCTGTACAAAATCCATTGTTCGGCCCAGCGTGATAAGTGCATGGCGATCATGGATAGCGCAAAGGCGAACTCCACAACAAAATCCCGATCACTGATGGAATCCAGAGAATTTGCGGTTATCCCGTTCATGCCCAGTTGCCGTGCCACCTGCTGTCGATCAATAGGTAACGTGCTGCCCCCTACCGCACCGGAACCCAGTGGGCTGATGTTGGTGCGATCCCGGCAATCTGCCAGCCTATCGCGATCACGCTGAAACATTTCCACATACGCCAGAAGTTCGTGGCCGAAAAGTATCGGCTGCGCCCGCTGCAGGTGCGTATAGGCGGGCATGACATTTCCGCCATCCTGCCGGGCCAGAGTCACAAACGCCTGCTGCAATTCTGTAAGAAGTTGATCAACACGATCTATTGCGGCCACACACCAAAGGCGAATATCCAATGCAACCTGATCGTTGCGGGACCGTGCTGTATGCAGCTTGCGGCCCGGATCACCCACACGTTGAATCAACGCGGCCTCCACGGCCATGTGAATATCTTCCTGCTTAACATCAAATTCAAACGTGCCAGCGCGTATATCGTCTAAAATACTGTTCAAGCCTTTGCCAATGGCCGCAAGATCAGCGGCGGAAATCATCCCCGTGGTGCACAGCATCTCGGCATGCGCCAAGGAGCCTCGAATATCATGTTCGGCCAGGCGGTAGTCAAAGGAAAGCGATTCCACAAATTTTTCCGCCAGGGGATCGACCGCATCACCGATTCGCGCTTGCCAAGCCTTGGCGGGCGTGGCATAAGCGGCGGATCGTGCAGGTGCTTTGACGCTTTTTCTGCTCTTTGATTTTGGCATATTTTATCTTCTCATCCTTAAAACATTAGCTGCCGGTCATGATCATCATCGGCCATGTCCCAGTCTTCGCCAATCCGTGTTCACGCGTTCAAGCCCCGGATTTACCCTTTGATTTTAGAGTCTGGCGCAATATGCCTCAAGTACGCATTGTATGATGCGTTCCCAGACGCACGGTAAATCATATCGCTTCCGCGATAACCGGATTGGCCAAAACGCCGATCTTTTCGATCTCAACCTCTATCTGATCGCCCGGTTTAAGCCACAGCGGCGGTTTCCGGGCCATGCCCACGCCTTCCGGTGTGCCAGTTAAAATCACCGTTCCCGGCAGGAGAGTCGTGGACCCGGAAAGAAATTCAATGATGGCCTCCACGGAGAAAATCATGTCCGCGGTATTGGATTGTTGCCGTGTTTCACCGTTTACGCGCGTCTGGATGCTTAAACTGTTCGGATTGCCGGTTTCGTCCGGCGTAACAATCGCCGGCCCCAGAGGGCAAAAAGTGTCAAACGTTTTTCCACGACACCATTGTGATCCCCCACGCTGAATTTGCCAGTCACGCGCGGAAACATCATTGGCGGCAGTGAAACCCATTACATAATCCAGCGCCCTATCTGCAGGCACATTCTTCGCCTTCCGCCCGATTACAATCGCCAACTCGGCTTCATAATCCACCTGATCGCTGTTCAAATGCCGGGGCAGTGCCACAGGATCACTTGGATTCTGAACCGCTGCGGGGTTTTTCATAAACACTATAGGATATTCCGGAATGCGTGCGCTGGTTTCCGCGGCGTGTTTGCGGTAATTCAAGCCGATGCAGAAAATCGCAATCGGCTGAATTGGAGCCAGCAGTTTCACCGGTCGCAGCCGCTGGTCCGTGAGCACATAGGATTCAAACAAATCGCCCGCGATGAGACGGACCTGGCCATCGCGTTCCGGCGTTCCATAATGGATTTTCCCCTGAGCATCAGCAAATCGAACAATTTTCATGGGTTGATCCTTTTTGATTTCCGACACGCCAGCAGTTTAAGCAACAATCTGATTTTCGGGAAGTCACGGGAGGTTGAAATGGGACGTTGAAGCGGGTTTGAATGCCGTGGAAGCGTGCGTTTACGGTTTGACCCGATCCGCAGACATACGCCGCACTAAGTGGAATATGTTTTGATTTTACCGTGCGGCCAACTGTGCACCATGCCGCATGCGCCGGTTACACCCCTACCGCACCAGACCGAGATTCCTGATTGGCGGGTTCCTTAACATCACGTCGCACTACGCCGGCCGGCGGTGCCTTGGCCGTTGCCTGCACGTGCGGCTGCATGGGCGGCTCATAGGTGACGTAATCATCCTCGCCGACGCGTGCAATCATCAATAATGCTTCAGGGGATCCGTGGCCGTCACTGCCAGCGTGAATGCGAATGGCACGCGGCAGCAGGCCGCGGGTAACGGTTTCAACTGTGATTAAGCTCTCATGTCCCAATGCCTCATGTCTTAACGCCATACGCAAGATCCGAGCAGTAACCCGGCACAGTTCATCGCGTGTGTGCAGCCGATGTGATTCACGTGAAAGATCTGTCGCTCCCACCGCCAGAATCGCATCATGCTGCGAAAGATGCGGGGCCGAATCGAGAGCCTGATTCAGGACTTGTCGAAAGCGGCTTACGCAAGCAGCAAATGTCTCAGCCATCACCTGGGCATCCGTGAGGCGCACTTGTGTTCCACAGGAAGGACATTTGATGG
Source organism: Planctomycetota bacterium (assembly GCA_021805985.1). Taxonomy (GTDB): domain Bacteria; phylum Planctomycetota; class Phycisphaerae; order WQYP01; family WQYP01; genus JAMDCX01. The sequence continues at coordinate 2,889 of JAJZDN010000039.1, forward strand.
TTTTACAGAAAATGCTTTTTAATGCGCCCCCCACGCCTGAACCGATCTGTAAGGGTGCGATACACTGCACACAGCGTGGAAAATGGTTTTCCATGTGCAAGCTCCTTAATTCAACCGTCCCAATCACCTGGCCTCTGAATAAAAATGGTTTTCAGAGCACGTTATTTTATAGACCTGCCGGTGGAGCTAAACACCACCGTGAACATTTTAAGCCTTTCGCGCACCTCTTTGCAAGCGAAACTTGAATATTTACCACTTTTTGTTATTTATCGGCACAAGTCCGGGAAAACATGAGTTTTTTTTCCGGGCGAGCACGCGTTTTAGCCGCCCGGGGAAAAAAGTGAGGTTTTTCTACAATACGCGCAACAGCGACTGGGCCTGACTGACCAAGCCGGAAATTTCTTCGTCGTCTACCTGGTAACTTTGGATAAAATGTTGGTAACAGGTAATGGCTTCCGCACGACGGCGCTGCTTGCGGAGCAATTCCGCTTTTTGAAATAGCGCCAAACCCGCGCACGCACGTAAGGGTGATTCTGGGGCTTGGGCGAACTGACTGACGGCAGCATCATAGCTGGCTAAGGCTTCCGGAATTTTCCCCAGTTCGGCCAGAGCCGCAGCGCGATTACACTGGGAACGCGCGGCTTGCTGGCGCAGAAATAAGGCATCGGAATTCGTAAAACGGGAAATAATAGTATCGCAAATCGCAATTTGTTCCTGTCGCTTGCCGCGCTCCCCCTGCGTGAGGGCTTTTCGCATCAAGGCGCGGGCCACCACAAATAAAATGGCGGTATCATCGGATTTTCCAAAGCGGTCAATGATCGAGTCGTAAATCGCCAGTTCATCAAGCTTGCGATCCAGTTTGCGCAGGGCCAAGGCCGTACTGAGCATGGCCGTAGCCACCTGCTTTTGCACTTCTATGTCCGCCACCCTGCCAAATTTACTTACCAACTTCTGGTAGCATCGAACTTCATCTCCAACCCGCGACTGCTGTCCCGCTATAGCCGCCTGACGCAGCAGCGTTTCAATAATACTGGGCCGCAGCACCGCATCAGTGGATTTCTCAAAACGCAGCATCAGAGCATCATAAGCAGCTAACTCATGCCCAACTCGGTCCATCTGGCCAAATACCCGGCCGCGGTCCAGCATCGTAAGACACAGCATGGGGGCAAAAGCCACGTCTGTCTCCCGCCCGAATTTGAGCATAAATGCATTACAGCCCCGCAATTCATCTTCCAGCGATCCACTTTTTTTGACGGCCTCTATTTTCATGCGGAATGCCTCCGCCACATCGCGCCGTACTGGTAACGATTCAGATTCGCCGTATTGCTTAATAAATTCGTCGCATCCGGCGATCAGATCGGTTTCGCGGCCGCCCCACTTAAGCTGGCGCAAATGCACCAGTTGGCCGTCGGGCGAAGTCTTTTCCGGCGAAACCGAGGCCGGAACGTCCGCAGATTGTGGGACAATTGTCATTGGCAGAGGGGCCGAGGATGAATCGGGGAGTCTCACGGCCGGAGTCGGTGATTCGTTGCCAAAGGATGCCGCTTGCAGGTCGGAGCCAAAGGCGGCACTAGCTGCTGATTCCCCCATGGCTGTAGCTACATCGCCTGACAGAGGCGGAATTCCTTCACTGGAAATATCGGCGCTGGAAACCGCGACATCAGATTTTTGCGATAGAGCCTGGGCGGCTGTGGCAGCCGGGGCAATGTCCGCCTGCGTTGCCTCCAGCGATTCTGCGGCGGACACTTTATCGGCAGTTAACACCTCGGGCTGCTGTGGGGCGACTTGTGTGTCCTGCAAGGTCTTTTCGGATTGGCTTTCCGTGGCTGCGGTCGGTTGCCTATCTAGTAAGTCCTCCGGCGCCCCCGAATCGACTTGCGCCTGACAAGCCGGCAAAGCTTCCTGAATTTTGGCGCACTGTTGTAATAACTCGTTCTTTTTTTGCAACGCCTGCTGCGCCAGTCCGCTAATGACCGAATCTGGGGCGGCGATGAAGTTAGTCACCACCTGCTGGTAGGCTGCCAACGCGGCATCAACATTCTGTAACTGCTGGAAGATCACCGCCCGGTTCAACATGCTTTGCGCCAGGAGTCGAGGTGGAATTAAATCCGGCTCTCCACGAGCGCGATCCAGCAACGCATCGATAACCGCAATAGCTTGCGCATGCTGACCGGCTTTTTCCAGCAAAGCCGCCTGGTTAAATAGGGCCACGGGGATACATTTGCGGGCTTCGGTTTCACCGTTAAAGTCAAACCGCCCCGCCAGGCAGCCATACGCTTTTGCTGCCTCATCATCGCGCCCGAGTTTTTCCAGCAGTTCGCCGCGCAAAAACATGGCGCGGGCCAGCGGCACAATCATGGCGGCAGGCGTGGACTGTTCAAGCAGTGCGATAAATTGCCCACATGACTCCAGAGAGGGTTCTAATTTTTCATCCTCCCGCAACATAAACGCTCGTGCCAATAAAGCCGGTGCCACCACCGTTCTGATTCCGGGAGAGGAATTATCTCCATAAGTCAAAATTAATTCGTCATACGCTTCGAGTTGCGCGGTGCGTCGTCCCATCCGTGATAGACACGCCGCCTTGCCTGCCATAATCGTGGCTACCGGCAACGGTGCTAAAGACAGCGTCTTTGCAGCTTTGATCGCGGCATCATACGCCTGGATCGCATCGGCATCCTGATTTTGCGAATCCAGCAGTGCGGCTTTTCGGCTCCAAGCATGGAACAACATCTCACAAATAACCGGATGGGTGCTGTAGCGAAAGCGATCAATAAATGCGTCACAGGCGGGCATGACATCATCGCCCTTACCCATAAACGCCTTGAGTGCGATTTTATTGAACATCGCGCGGGCCGAAACCGCCGCCAAATCGGGATCATCCGCCGGTTTGAAACGCTGGACAATCTGCTCGCTGATTTTATCGGCGGCGGCATATTCCCTCCGGGCCGCCAACTCGGTGCTTTGATCCAGCAGCATTTCCGCAACTTCTCTGCGTGTGGCCGCGTCGAGCATATCTGCATATTGCTCCACGACCGCATCATACGCTGCGATACACGGCTCCGCGCGTCGCAGGCGGCATAGGGCCACAAGGCGCGTTTTACCCGCCGTCCGCGCCACGTCAAACCAGGGTGGATCGACAAACGTACCAAACACTTCCAGCGCTTTCTCGGCCAAACTCAGCGCTTCGGTCATTCGGTTCAGATTCAGATGCTCGTTGAGTTTTTTTACCAGATAACCTGCAGCCTGTGTCCCAATGACGTCTTCGGCTACCGGGCCGAATTTTTCTTCCGCTTCCTGATACGCGCTGATAACTTCCAATCCACGATCCAGCGCCATTAAAAGATTTACCCGTTCGAGCATGATCTCGCAGAGCCGGTTTTGATCTACAATGTCTTTTTTGTCCGCAAACAGCTCCATGATCCGCTGGCAGGCCGCCAGGGATTCGTTATCTCGTCCCGAATCTTCCAGGAGTTCGATTTTCATCCATAAGGCTTTGGCCAACAGCCGATCCGGCAATTTAATTTGACTGTCTTCAAGGCAAGCATTCAGCGCGGCCAGAGCTTCAGGACCGCGATTCAGCCGCGTTAACAGCGAAGCCGTGTTAAACATTGCCGAGGCCACATTTGCCCGGGCGGCCTCATTGGATGCATCACGGAACTGCTCAACGACACGGGCATAACCGGCCAGGGCATCGTCCCGGCGGCCCAGAATATCCAGCACCGCCGCCCGGTCCAAGAGTGTCTTGGCAATTTGCGGCTGGATGGTGGCTTCTTTATTGTCCTGAAAAGTGTGCAGCAATAAATCGAACGCGGCCAAGGCGGGTTCAAACTGCCGAATCTGAAGCAGCAGAGCCCCTTTAGTAAAAATGGTTCGAGCCAGCTTCAACTGGCGTTCCGGATTACTGGAACCGCTGTAACGGGCAATAAGTTTGTCCGCATCCCGCAGTTTTGCTTCGACATCCATTGTCTGTTGCATAGCCGAACTCTTCATCGCATGCTATTCCATCATTATCCGGACATTCTATCGGTTCCGTGACATCCGGCCGTTGAACTTTCATCCCGCGATGTGATTCCATCACCGGATGACTACTAAGTGTAACGAAAATCTCAATAAACTTCGCGTCTCCGCGCCATGGCTCCGCGCCATGGCTGGCATTGGGAGGACTCCAGGCGATTTTATAACGCAGTTAAGGTTCAACAGATTTGGCTTACGCATCCCATAATTCCGGCGGCGGTCATGAAGATCGCCATTATTAGCGCCCGCATGTGGGCATGCGCGAGGTGACAGGCACTGGTACGCGAATTTACCTTTAATATTTTGAAGACAGATTCCAGGTGCTTTTGTACCGTCCGGACGCTGATGTGCAGCCGTCGGCCAATTTCATCGTTGCCGCAGCCGTGGGCAACATGCAGCAGAATTTCCGCCTGGCGCGGCGTCAAGCCAAGGGATTCCAGCGGCTTGGCGGACTTTGTCGGGCGGGTTTCTGATAAGAGCAGCATCCGGCCGAACTCTACCGACTGAATCAGGCGTAATTGCAGTTGATCCTCGCCGAGTAATCTTGTGAAAATCGGTTCCGGATGCGTTAGTTCGTCCCCAGCGGAATTCTGCTGGCGCAACCACGTGGCAACGCACTCCGGCAGAGCACCGGGGTTGCGGGCTGCGCCGGGGAAATATTTGCCCATCCACAAGCGGGCCTTTTGGGTCCAGAAATCAACGCGGCTTACGCCGTTAAGCACCACAATTCCTTCCGGTAGATTTTCCAGGACACCTGTTTGCCGGGAAAGGCGCTTCTGCATGCGGCTGGTGAATCGCGCTGTGTCAAAAGCCGCGGTAAGATGCGGGCGCAAGGTGTCAAGTATTTTACGATCGCGCTCCGAGAAATCACTGAGCTTGCGGTTAAATACCAGAGCCGCAATCAAGGGGCGGCGCGTGGGCAGCGTCATACTGATCTGAAATTCCACCCCCATGGGCCGATACAGTTCCTGATACAAACCTGTGTCGCGCAGTTCGCGCTGCGATATAAAATCACTGATGCGCAGGGCGTTGCCGTCGCCTGTAATTTGATTATGCACAATCACCGGATGATCGTTCATGTACCGTTCGAGTGTGGCCGTCAGAGCGCTGATATTAAATTCATCAGGATCAATAAATCCGGTAACCTGACGTGAGACAGGATTAACCTCATTGTAGGAGGTAATATCCGATCCAAGCAGTTTGCCCAACTGCGGAATAATATGACGGGCTAAATCCTCGCGGCCCTGCGGCGCGCGCAACGCCGCGACAAGATCGAGTATTGCCATAAAATCATCAGATTCAATTGCGTGCATATCTACACATCTCTGATCCTTGGTGCATGCGAGTCACGTTCACTTCGCGTCGCGCTTGCGGTCCCTGCATTTCCGAATCTGACGCTTCCAACACCTGTAAAATGTTGTGGCATCACAGAGTGTCGCGCGTCCGCAGAACTTGCGGGTCTTACTTTTGCCGCCTAAGACGGCCTCCGACAAGACCTAGTTATCCGATTTTTTGGCCGTTCTGGCAATACGCAATTTTACGTATATGGTACTTTACCACGCCCCCCCCCTCGACAAACCCTCACAAGGCAAACCGCGGACTGCAACCGAATGGGTAAAAATACTGAAAAAGAGTATTTTCGTGGATAAATCGGCATTTTGTCTGGCCGTCACAGGCGAATAAGCCCATCGGATCGAAGCCTGCTTACGGGGCCACACTTGAGGCGTAAGCCCTTTAGGCATGGGTGTTTACGTGTTGCCTTTATGCGGGTTATCACGGCACTTTCTCCCCCCCGGTGACCGTCGCATTAGAGGCGTGTTGCGGGCGAAATAATTATGCGTTTTGACTTTTAGAAGGGTCCGAAAAGCCAATAAAATCGCTATCTCTATTGCACGGCCGCAAAAGAGTATACGCAGGACTACGTATTGAATCACCGGAATCGGTGGCTAAACTTCTACCATCACTTGGAAGCGTTTCCAGGGATTGAGAGGTTTGTGGGGCACCAATTTTAAAGGAGCAACGACCATGCTAAATCCAATATTCCATTCCACAGGCACTAAAGTCAATGTGGAATCTCCTGCGGAACTTACATCTGGATCACACAAACGCAGCTTCAAAATGGGAGCGCAACACCGCCGCGCTTTAGCGGCGTGTGCCATTGCAGCCGCAGGGTTGGCTGCGATGGGCGCAGGCTCATCGGCTCGCGCGGCCGCCACGACTTGGACGAATGGCAACAATACGCAGATATGGAGCGACGCTCTGAACTGGACAAACGGCGTGCCTGTGAACGGCTCCGATGTTGTCATTGGTGTCCCGGCAACCGGTTCCTTGCCGTCGTTGGATGATCAGGCGCTGACCATTGCGAATTTGACCGTCGACGCCAATAGCGCATTGGCAATCAATTCTGGAATTGGCTTAAATATAAACAGCGGCGGTAATGTTACAGACGATGGGCAGATTACAGTTAACACTACAGCTACCGCTGCCGGCACGGGCCTTGGAATTATTGGATCGGTAACGTTGCAAGGCTCCGGTAGTCTGGTTCTAAACGCCGGTGCCAGCGGCTTTGGTGCCGCGACGATATATGACGCCGGAAACAGCAACCTTACGCAGGCTTCGGGCCACACGATATCCGGTGCAGGTCAGATCAGTGTCAACGATTTCACCAACAACGGCGTCGTCGACGCCAATTCCAGCGGCAACACGCTTCGATTAATCAGCGGAGCATTCACTAACGCCAACCTCATGGAGGCCACCGGTGGTGGGACTCTCCAGCTCAACGCCACTTTCACCAACACCGGCGGAACAATTGACGCTAACGGCGGCACTGTGCTGCTTAACGGTGGCACTGTTACCGGTGGTACGCTCACCAGCGTGGGCACTAGCGAAATTGACGAACAGGCTAGCACGAATCTGGTAGGTGTCACGCTTTCTACCGGCAGCAATCTATATGTGCTTGATGGAAATAACCTGATCCCAAATAACGGCAATACCTTAACCCCATCGCAGGAGATAAGGGGATAACAGGGCGCAGGGCCTTTGAAACTGCGGCTCGCTCGTGAATCTGCGGGCCTTTTGCTGGTAACTACCCCGGCGACGTTCGCCGGGGAAAGAATATCTTGCGATCTCGCGCATTCAGGAACATCTTTTTGGGAGAACTTCCATGGCACACTTCAAATCACATCGGCGCGGCGGAAACACTTGCCATAACGCGACGCTTATTGCCGCATTGACGGCAGCAGGGGCGGCGGGATGGGCTTCAGCCGGGGCGGCCCGGGCCACCGTCGACACCTACATCGGACCCGCGACCGGTTCGTCCGCCTATTGGAACGTTGCGGCCAACTGGAGTACGGGGATTCCCGTGGCTAATAGTGACGTATCCCTGACTGCGACTGCAGTTGGCAGCCATTTGGGGTCGGGGGGGTATATTACGTACAATGCCGCCAGCAGTCCGCAGCTATCCGCTCTGTACATCGGGCCCAGCAATTCGGGATATATTTATCTCGCCTTGGAAGGTCCCAATCTGAACGCTTCCTACGAGACGCTCGCAGGCGGAGCAACCGCGACAACCGCCGCGCACATCTACCAAAGTACCGGCATCAACACCGTGGGCACGTTAAATGTTGGTTCCGCCGGCTATACCAGTTTGCAGGGGTCCTACCTGTTGGTTGGTGGGACAGTCAGCGGCGGGACAGAATTCGTAGGTGCCGCCGGAAGCCAGGGAATTTTCACCCAAGGGGGCATTTTTAATTCTTCCAGCACTAACGCGGCCACATCAATCCTGATCGGTTCGGGGGCACAAAGCACGGGAATATACAATGTGAACGGCCATGCGTCAGGCTCCTATGCCACGACAGCCAGCACAACCGCGGAGATTACTGTAGGAGACAACGGCACGGGAACCTTCAACCAGAATGGTGGCGTGGTTAGCGTCGGTACTTATCTTTCTCTTGGAGGCAGTTCCGCGGGGGCCATTGGAACTTACAACCTAAATGCGTCCTCCAGTTATGGAACAACCCCCACCCTTGCCGCCGCCAACGAGTACATCGGAAATAACGGTTCGGGCACGTTCACCCAATCTGCCGGAAGCAACACGGTCGCTTCGAATTTGACCATCGCAGTGAACTCCGGCAGCCGGGGTATCTACACGTTTTCGGGGGGCACGCTGCAATTGGGACAATCGATTTACAGCCCGCTCTTTCGCAAGTACTTCTTCTACAGCGGTGCAGTGCATAACAACGGTACGTTCGATCAATCCGGAGGGACGCTGCAGGACAGCGAGGGCGGTTCCAATGTTACGTTTATCAACGGCGTGACCGGCACGGTCAATATTTCCGGCGGCACTATTGAGGCGTCTTTGACCAACAATGGCACGTTTAATCAATCCGGAGGGACGCTGCAGGACAGCGCGGGCGGTTCCAATGTCGCGTTTATCAACGGCGTGACGGGCACGGTCAATATTTCCGGTGGCACTGTTGATGCTTCCTTAACCAACAACGGAAAAGTGTATATTCAAGGGACCGCCGGCAACTTAGTCGTGGGCGGAGGTGTGACCAACAACAACGTCATTGACGTGCAAACCGTCGGAGAAACCCTGACCATCAACGGCAGCGGCCTGAATAATCTCGGGCAGCTAATTCTGGCCACCACTACCCTCAACGGCAGCGGCCCGCTGATTAACAACGGGCAAATTGCGGGCGGGGGAAACATCGGCGGTACCGGTGGCTTTACCAACAACGGCCTGTTGACACAGACCATCGGTAGCGGTGGCTATACGACCAGCGGCAATTTAACCATCAGCAACACCGGCACCAACACGAACGCTGGAACAATCCTGATGGCCAACGGCTATGTATTTACGCTTTCCGGTTCAGCCCTTAGTAACACCGGCACGGTGAACCTCAATGGCGGAACTGTCACAGGCCCGGCAACGCTGACCAACGCCGCCGGTGGCGTGGTTCAAGGCAGCGGCCTTATCTCCACTGCGTTTGCCAATAACGCCGGTGCCACACTGCTTTTACAAGCAGGCACCACGCACATCAGCAACGGTTTTGCCAACGCTGGCACGGTTCTGTTAAATGGTGTAACGGCGAATCTTACAGGCGGCCCTATCACCAACACTGGCACCATACAGGGATTTGGCAGCATCGGCAGCAATATTACCAATGATGGCAGCGGCACGGTTGAAGCACTGGGTGGCACACTGGTTATTAACGGCCGCTTTACTAATACCGGGTTAATTGCCGCACCGACCGGCTCAAAAGTGCTGCTGGTTACCAGTCCGGGCGCAAACCACGGAACCATCAGTCTCACGGGCGGTATATTTGATACCAACGGTAACCTCATGCAGAACACCGGGGAAGTTTCCGGCTATGGCACGTTTTCCACAGGCGGCTTTGAAAACGGCTTCCAAGCCTCTCCCGGCGTGTATACACCCGGCAGCGTCACCTTTACCGGTGGCACCACCACCATCAATGGCAATGTCACCAACGACAGTGGTTCCACCATGACCATGGAGTATAACCCGGCAATCTTCACAGGTAATGTCACCAACAATGGAACAGTCTTCATCACCCAGACCACCGCCAGCTTTGCCGGCACCTATATCGACAATGGCACGACCATTCATGACCCCTCAACCACGTATTACACCAACTGGACCATTGGCTCCAGTGGTGCTACCACTGCCGGCACCGGTGATTTAATTGCAGTTACCGGTAATTTCGTCAATAACAGCACGCAAAATACCCGCTGGGCGACGACAGCGGCGAAGCTGGAATTTCTGGGTGGATCAGCTCACACCATGGATGTAGCCGGTACGGATATGGGAGCCACAACCGCGGGCTATACTAACAACTTCGCCTGGGGAATTCTGGACCTTAATGGTACCAAGGACGCCCTGATATTAGGCAAGGGAACAGGATTGGCAGCGGGTGTAAATGGAGCCTTTTACACCCAAGAGTTACTGCTGGCCGGCGGCACCAGTCAGATTGCCAACATCACCGGCAATGGCGTGAGCATTTACTATGATCCCACCAACAGCGCCAATGCGTATCTTGGCGGCCGGACTTATGCCCTGTCCGGCGGGGGCTTTGTAGCACCGGTACCCGAACCCGCCACAGTAGCCCTGCTGGCGGTTGCCGGCGCGGGGATGCTGCTACTGGGGAAACGGCGGAGTAGAAATTAAGGGCCGGAGTCCTGTTGAATGATCACTGATCAATAACTGAAATAATGCTTGTCTTTTTTTGAGGAAAATTATTATGATTAACCAAACCCAAACGCGTGGTCACACGCATAAACGTCAGATGAAAATCTCGGCGGTATCCAAGCTCATGGTTATGGCTGCCTGCTTTACGCTCGGTTATACGGGCGTGTCCACAGTCCGGGCGGACACGGGGACAAGCGGTGCCAATGGGGCTAACGCCACCGATACCACCCACAATCCGGCTATCGCTACCGGTGGTAATGGCGGCAATGGTGGGACCGGTACCTATCTTAATGGCGGCGGTAATGGCGGCAGTGGCGGCACGGGTGGCAATGCTTATGCGACGGTTACCTCCGGCATTCCCTACATCCCCTTTGGTGCGGCAAACACTGCCAAAGCGACTGGTGGATATGGCGGCAACGGCGGAAGTGCCTATAACATAAATTACACACCGGGATCGGGTGCTGTCGGCGGTAATGCGGAGGCCGGCATTAATATTGGAACCGCAACCAATCCCTACAACGGAAATATTATTGGCGGCGGAGCTTATGCAACCAGCGGATATGGCGGCAGCGGATTCCAAGGCGCTAATGGCGGCAACGCCACCATTGACGCATCGAGCATTTACGCCACCGGCGATGTAGCGCTTACCACAGTTGCCGCGGCGGAATACGGTGGAAGAGGTGCCACCAGTGCCGGCAATGGTGGGACCGCGTCGCTGGCATCCGGACCGATTTTTGGCCAATCTACCGCCGGCGGTAATGTGCACGTTGAAGCCGATCTAACCGGCGGCACCGGTGGTTACGGCGTTAATTCCACGAGCACGGGCGGCAACGGTATCGACGCAACATTAGGCTCCAGCGGAAGTAGTGCTGTCCTGGGTTCCACCACGGGAGCATTAACCCTGACCCAGAGTGCTACCGGCGGTGCGGCTGGCGGCGGTGAGGGGAGCGTAGTAGGAACCGCCGGCAATGCCTCTTCAATTATGGACTTGAACTTTAATACGCTCCCAAGTAGGATGACTCCCAGTTCCCTGGTAGTTAACAACACCGCAAAGGCTGGTGACGGAGGATATGGCGGGGCTCATTCCTTTCAGGCCAATGGCAGCAATGCGGGAACATCTTACGCTGAATCCACCATCACCACTGCCACCGGAATTGATCTGAATGTGACCGCGGCGGGCGGCAACCTGGGCGGTGGAGCTTCAGGTGCCACGGTCGGCAACGCCGGCAACGGCTCGGCCAGCACCGCTTTGGCTACCGGCACGGTAACCAACAATGGAAATCTTACGATCGTCAGCACCGGCCAAGGGAGTCTTGGCGGATTTAGTTACCATGGCAATGGAGGTCAGGGCGGAAATGGTGTGGCCGTCGCCACGGGCACCGGCGATGGATCGGGCAGTGTTGCTGTAAATGCTTATGGCAACGGCGGAACAGGCGGCAGAGGCAGCACTACCAATGGCTTTATCGCGGGCAGCGGCGGTACGGGGACAGCCACAGCGGTCGGCATCGGCGACGGCAGCGGTAGCGTCACCGTCGGAGCCAGAGCTTACGGCGGCTATGAGGGAGGCATCTATACAATGAACGGTCAACAGGGAGGTGACTTGACAGGCGGCAATGTCGGCAGCGGCACGGCAATGGCCACGGCTACCGGGCTGGCCTCAAGCAATGTCAACGCATCAGCCGGTGCAACAAGCGCGTATGGTGGAGGTACCATTTCAACCGTCGGATCAGGGCCGGCTTTAGCCGATGCGTACGCCACCGGATTGGGTGGAACCTCCATGGCAAACTCAACTTCCCGTGGCGGGGCGGTCTGGAGTGTAAGGGCTCTCGCCAGCGCTCCCGTGGTCAGTGGGGCAACTGCACATACCCAGGCCTTTGCCATCACCATGGGCCCCACCCGCAATTCTTCAAATGCCAATGGCATACAGGCTGTCGCTTATGCCTCGGCGATGCCTTCCAACAGCGATGCGAATGCGGCTTTGGCTAGTTCCCCGAACGTGCGCAGTAATTTTAATGTCGGTGGCAACGGCACGGGCCCGGTCAGTGATGTCGTGGGCTTGATGACACTGGCAGCCAATAACATGAGCACCGGTTCGGCCACCACCTACCACAGCGAGGTCGATTGGAATATTAACCCCGCACAATTGGCACATGGCCAGCAGAATATTCTGGTGGGACTGCTTAATGCCAGCTCCTCAGGAACTGGTACGGTGAGCTTTGCCCTTGATCTCAATGGAACCACCACCACCGAGCTTAACGCGGCGAGCTTCTCGGCTGCTGATGCATTTTTCACGGATACTACCCTGAATCTTGGGGCCATTGGAACCAGCACCTTCACTCTGAATTTTTTGCTGGACGTTACCCCGACCAGCAACGGTGCCACGTTTGATCCGAACATTATTTTCGGCAACGCCACGATGGCGTCCGGGCCGGCAGCCCCCGAACCCGCGGCTCTGGCGCTGATGGCATTGGGCGGCTTGACCTTGCTGCTTCGCCGGCGCAGAACGGCCTGATTTTTACGTCTACCCGGCTCATGAATGGGCCGTGGGTGTATCGAGTGTTCTTGTTTTTTGAGAGCTTCAAGCCATGAAAACCATGTTAATTAAATCCTCTCTGATTCTGGCCGCAGCTATGATAGCGGCGGCATCTGGGGCGACTTACGCCATAACAACCAATGGGCCGGACAACTGGACCGGCGCCACCGGTGACGGAAACTTTGATAATTCCAGCAACTGGTCATTGGGAGTACCAGCAGCTTTGACCGACGCGGCATTCGCCTTGGGGACCGCGAGCACATACACTGTTACGCTGGGGGCGAGCGAGGCCAATAATCAACTGTACATTGGCAACAATAATTTGACGCTGACCACAGGTAACTCTGGAAGCACCTACGCTCTTATGTCAACCGACCCCATCACCGGTGCGGCGCCATCATTGGTTGTCGGGATGTCCAGCACTGATACTGCCGCCGCACTGACACTCGCGACGCCGAGTCCCAATTACCCCCAATACCCAATTATCAGCATGACTGCCGGTTCTGCGGTTCTTGGCGACCAAGCCGGAAGCTCCGGGGCCTTGACCGTGGGCAGTTCGGGGTATACCTATTTAAGCTCATCATCCGGCGATACGTTGACTTTGGCTGATTCATTGACCGTCGGAAATTTCGGCACCGGCACACTATCCCTTAACTTTGGCGCAGTTACCATAGGTGGCAGTTTGAATATCGCTGCCCAAGCCGGATCAACGGGAACTGTGACTATCCAAACCGCTAACGCGGGCGGATATCCTTTACCCGATAACACAATTGCGGTCACCGGCAACATTGAGGTAGGTGGCAATGATACCGGTACATCCAGCACGTCCGGCGGCACGGCAACCCTGAATATAGGCGACCCAAACGCAACCAGCGGGTTTGGTCCCGCCGGAAACGCGGGAATTTCCTCCGACGGCAATATGGTTATTTTCCAAGGGGGCACGGTCAACCTCAACGGAGGCCTGTTGCAGGCTTCGCGAATCTCCAATAATGGCGGGACGTTTAACTATACCAGCGGCAATATTAATTTAACCGATCCAGCGGGTATTTTATATTTAGGAACCGGCACAGGGCAAAATCTTGCGTCGAGTATCACGTTGGTAAACAATCAATCCCTGACAGACTCCGGTACAGTCTCTCTTACCACCGATGGCGCCTCAACATCCTCTCCGGCATCCCTGATAATCAATGGGGGGACGCTGTCCACAGGGTACCTTGTGGTCCATGCCAGCGTCAACGGTCCATCTCCGCTGGATTATATTTCCGGCACGCTGGCAATTACCACTGGGAATCTTAATTTTGGCAGTCTGGGTGTTACGGGATCGCCGGTTCTCGGTTTCGGCGATACGATCTCCGTTTCGGGTTTAACGAGTTTCGCTTCCGGCAACACCCTGACCATCAATGGCGGTGGTACGTTTTCCACCGGCTCACTGGACACCTCCGCGCGTGGCGCGCTAACGTATTCGGGCGGAACATTCAATATCACCAACAGCAGTGTGACTATCGGATCGGGAAATGTGCTGAACAACCTGAATCTGGTCGCTGGAGATGCGATCAGCGTATCGGGAATTACGACCCTCGTTGCAAGCGGCGGTACATCGCCGCTGGACATTAACGGCGGCAGTTTTTCCACCGGCTCATTTGCTCCCTCCACAGTACTGCCCATCTATAAATCCGGAACGCTGAATTTGACCAATAGCGGTCTATCGCTTGGCATCAATGGAAGCAACGATCTGTTTTCCAGTCTTAACCTGGTCAGTGGCGATACGGTAAGTGTATCGGGGATAACCACAATTGATCCGACTGGTACATTAACCATTAACGGCGGCACATTTACCACCGGGTCCTTTGCCGCAGGCTCCCTTCCCGTATTCACTTCCGGCACGCTGAACCTCACCAACGCTGATTTGCACATTGGGCCAAACGGCCCGTTGGGGGCCAGCGTATCGGTTGGTACAGGCACGACCATTACGGTCAATAAGAATACCTACATGGATTCCGGGGGCACGCTTAGCGTTAGCGGAGGTTCGTTTACAACCGCTGAACTTATTAATAACGGAGCATCGCCGGGTGCTGTGACCTACACCGGCGGCACGTTGGACATTACCGCCGGCGGCCTGAATATTGGAACAAATGACCTGCTTGCATCGGCAAAGATAAACCAATTCTCCGCTATCAGCGTTGCCGGCACCACGACGATGGACACCGGTGGCTCGATAACCGTAAACGGCGGCACATTTACCAGCGGCGGCATCGTTTTTACCAGCGGTTCAGGTCTGACGCTTAGCAGTGGCACGGTTTCGATTGGCACGTTGACGACGACTATTGCCGATCCTGTTACGTACAGCGGCGGTGGTCTAGCCATCACCACCGGCAATATCAGTATCGGCACGGGGAGCAGTGATGCGCTAAGTTCAGCACAATTGAACTCGTATCTCGATAATTTTACCATTGGGGGCACCACCACCATTGATACCGGTGGCAGCATTGCGTTAAGCAATAATGGCAGTTTCCTTACGGCGAACATGGTGATTAACGTTGGAAGCGCCGCATTGACTATAGATTCCGGGGGATCATTTAGTGCGTCAGGTAAGACCACTTTGAATGCGGCGGATGCGGTAGCAATTACCGGAGGAGCTTTCTCCACCGGCACATTAACCACAACCGCGTCCAATTCCATGAGTTATTCGGGCGGCGTTATCGAGATCACCAATGGGGGTCTGGGTATTGGATCGCTGGGTACCGACGCTTTGGCTTCCGCCTCACTTGTGAATTCCAGCGACGCCATTACTGCCAGCGGTACTGTCACCATTGAATCTGGTGGGAGTGTTTCGCTAACCGCTGGTACGTTCAAAGCTGGAACGCTTGATGTCAATACGGGCAGCGCAAGCCTGCCCGCTTTCTCACTTAACGGCGGCACGGTGACGGTTGGGACATTGAGCATTAACGCCACTGATCCAGTAGCTTATGTCAGTGGAACTTTGTCGATCACCAGTGGTGGGCTTAACATTGGAGGGGGAGCCGGCGATGCCATGAGTTTAGTGACACTAAGCGGTTTTAGCGACGTATTGACGGTAAGCGGTACGACAACGCTGGAAAATGGCGGAGCTGTTTCACTCCAGGCGGGCGGGGCGTTTACCACAGGCCAACTGGTGGTGAACACTGGCACCGGTGTTTTCTACTCGGGCGGCGCATTCAATATCACCGCAGGCGGTTTGGGCATTGGAACGTTAACCCCTGACGCAATGACGGCTCTTACGCTTAATGCCGCCGGCGACGACGTGAGCGTCAGTGGCACCACGACGCTGGACACCGGCGGAAGTGTTTCGCTCCAGTCGGGCGGGGCGTTTACCACGGGCCAACTCGTCTCCACCGGTGGAACGATCAGTTATACCGGCGGCTTGCTGACAATCACGAACGGTGGATTGCGGATAGGTAATCAATCGGGTGATGTATTGGCCCCCTCCACCATCAATGGTAGCGATGTAATATCCGTTTCCGGCACCACCATGCTCGATAGCTCTGGTGCAGTGACACTTAATGGCGGGACACTGACCACAGGACAACTCACTTGCTCTCTGGGAGATCTGATTTATCAGAGCGGTACGTTGAATATCACCGGCAGTAACGCATCGCTTAATATCGGTACGCCCCGCCTGACCGCCCCATTATTCTCGCCGCAGCTTCAAAGCCTCACATTGGGCACCAATGACGTGCTCTCGGTTGCGGGCACAACATATTTAGATGGCAGTAATGCTATAACGCTTAACAGCGGTGGGACTTTTACCACGGGTAGGCTTGTCGCGTTTGATCAGTCAGCGAGTGATTTTGTTTTCAATGGCGGTGCGCTTTCGATCACCAACAGCCCGGTGGCCATAGACACCAGCCCGGCATATTCGTTCATCGGTAGTGCACTGACGCTGGAAGCATCCTCTGCATTCGCAGGTTCCAATGAGTCTTTAAGCGTCACGCAGCAACTTTACATCGGGCAGTACGGCACGGGTTCAGTGGTCGTCAACGGCGGTGGCACACTGACCGCCGGTGTTATAAACATTGGTGCAAACGCAGGCTCGTCCGGTACGCTGTCGCTTAATGCGCTGGGCAGGGTTTATGCACCCTCGAACGCCGATCCTGCAAGTGGCGCTATCTATGTGGGTGGAACCGCCGGCGGAGCGGGTGGAACCGGAACCTTTAATTGGAGCAATCAAGGATATACATATTACAGCAAACTCGTGGTGTATAGCGGCGGCACTGTGAATGTCACCGGTGATATTACGCTGCCATCCTACAGCATCACAAAAGTCTACGCGGGCGGCAGCTTCAATGTGAGCGACGGAGCCGGTGGACTGGGCAACCTCACGGTCCCGAACGGCTCAACACTGGAAGGCGGTCATGGCACCAGCCCTGGCATCAACGCCATTAACACCAACATTTACGCGAATGTCTTCGCGCTTTCAGGCTCGATCTATAAACCCGGCGATCCGCAAAGCTTGACTATTATCGGCAATTTGACCGCTGAATCGGGCAGCACGCTGCTGCTGCAAATCGCGGGTGCCGGTGCGGGCCAATATGACCAACTTGTGGTTGATGGCGTTGCCAATATCGCCGGTACGTTACAACTGGATTTTATTGACGGCTTTGCCCCCGTAACGGGGGATCAATTCAAATTTATTCAACCTGCCGGGGCCGGGAGCATCATTAACTTTTCCAACGTCAATATCACCGGCTTGGCCCCCGGATTTCAATATTCAACGGGATTCAGCAACGGCGTATTTACCCTGGCTGCCGACAACAACGCAACATCCACAACGCCCGAACCGGCCACGCTGGCGTTGCTGGCGATCGCTGGCGCGGGGATGCTGCTGCTGGGGAAGCGGCGGAGTAGAAATTAAATTCAGAATTCCGTTGAAATGATCACTGATCAATGATCAATAACCGAAACAATGGTTGTCCCGTTTTTTAGGAAAATAATCATGGTTAACCAACTACAAACGCGTGGTCACACGCATAAACGTCAGTTGAAAATCTCGGCGGTATCCAAGCTCATGGTTATGGCTGCCTGCTTTACGCTTGGCTCTACGAGCGTATCCACGGTTATGGCGGACGCGGGCTCCAATGGGGCCAATGGCGTCAACGCCACCGATACCACCCACAATCCGGCTATCGCTACCGGTGGTAATGGCGGCAATGGCGGGACCGGTACCTATCTTAATGGCGGCGGCAATGGCGGCAGTGGCGGCACGGGTGGCAATGCTTATGCAACGGTTACCTCCGGCATTCCCTACATCCCCTTTGGTGCGGCAAACACTGCCCATGCGAAAGGCGGATATGGCGGCAGTGGCGGAGCTGGCTATAACAGAAATTACCTGCCGGGAGCGGGTGCCGTCGGCGGTAATGCAGAGGCCAGCATTAATATTGGAACCGCAGCCAACCCCTACAACGGAAATATTTACGGCTGCGGAGCTTATGCAACCAGCGGATATGGCGGCAACGGATCCCAAGGCGCTAATGGCGGGAACGCCACCATTGACGCATCGAGCATTTACGCCACCGGCGATGTAGCGCTTACCACAGTTGCCACAGCGGAATACGGTGGAAGCGGCTTTACTGCCGGCAATGGCGGGACGGCCTCCCTGGCATCCGTACCGATTTTTGGCCAATCCACCGGCGGCGGTTATGTCCACGTTACCGCCGATCTAACCGGTGGCAATGGCGGTTACGGCAATGGTGCCAATAACAGTGCCGGCACCGGTGCCGACGCAACATTAGGCTCCAGCGGAACCAGCGCCGTCCTGGGTTCGACTACGGGAGCTTTAACCCTGACCCAAGGTGCCACCGGCGGTTACGGCGGCACCGCCGGTGGCGGTACGGGGAGCGTGGCAGGGAAAGCCGGCAATGCCTCTTCAATTATGGACTTGAACTTTAATACGCTCACAAATGTGTTGACTCCCAGTTCCCTGACGGTAACCAACAGTGCAATTGCTGGCAAAGGCGGATTGGGCGGGGCTTATTCCCAGGGGACCAATAGCAGTAATGCGGGAACATCTTACGCTGAATCCACCATCACCGCAGCGACCGGAATTGATCTGAATGTGATTGCGGGCAATCTCTCGGCGAACGGTGGGAATTCCGCTGCCATCGTCGGCAACGCCGGTAACGGGGCCGTCGGCACAGCTTTGGCTACCGGCACCGTAACCAACAATGGAAATCTTACGATCGTCAGCACCGGCACTGGCGGCGATGGCGGATATAGTGATAACGGCAACGGAGGGCAGGGCGGTAATGGTGTGGCCGTCGCCACGGGCACCGGAGATGGATCGGGCAGTGTTGCGGTCAACGCTTATGGCTACGGCGGAAGCGGCGGCAGAGGCAGCACCACCACCGGCTTTACCGCCGGCAGCGGCGGTACGGGGACAGCCACAGCGGTCGGCATCGGCGACGGCAGCGGTAGCGTCACCGTCGGAGCCAGCGCTCAGGGCGGCTTGGAGGGAGGCATCTTTACAATGGGCGGTAAACAGGGAGGCGACTTGACCGGCGGCAATGTCGGTAGCGGCACCGCTATGGCCACGGCCACCGGGCTGGCCTCCAGCAATGTCAACGCATCAGCCTCTGCGAGAAGCAGCGTCGGAGGCAACCTTTCAGTTTCAACCAGCGGCTCAGGGCCGGCTTTAGCCGATGCGTACGCCACCGGATTGGGTGGAACCTCCATGGCAGTCTCACAATCCGGTGGCGGAGCGGTCTGGGATGTAGCGGCGATTGCCAGCGCTCCCGTGATCAGCGGGGCAACAGCGCATACTCAAGCCTTTGCCATCACCATGGGACCCACCCGCAGTTCTTCAAATGCCAATGGCATTCAGGCTGTCGCTTATGCCTCAGCGATGCCTTCCAACAGCGATGCGAATGCCGCTTTGGCTAGTTCCCCGAACGTGCGAAGTAATTTTAATGTCGGTGGCAACGGCACCGGCCCGGTCAGCGATGGGTTAAGGGTGAGTTCCACCACCGGCAGAGCCGGCGGCTATGTGGTGTTATCAGCGTAATCCGCGTTATCCGCGGTTTCATCCCGTTCGGCTGGCATGGAAAACAATTCCCCCGCCCTGTGCAACACCGCCGCCCCCCCCGCTCAAAATTCTAGTACAACATGTGCTTTTCACCCCTCATCGCCGTAGAATTCGACTATTTGGCTTGAGGGCATGCACGCATGGGATTTAAAGACAAACTGGAACGAAAACTTTCCCGCGTGGCGATTCCCCATCTGACGTTATGGATTATCATCGGGCAGGTGCTGTTTTTTGTATTGCATTTCTCCCATCCGAACATTATTGACCGCATGTATCTTGATGCGGCCATGGTGTGGGCCGGGCAATGGTGGAGAGTATTTTCGTTTGTGCTCATACCGCCATCGTACAGTCCGATCTGGCTGTTTATGGATATTTATTTCTTTTTCCTGCTCGGCAATACGCTGGAAAATACTTGGGGATCATTGCATTACAATCTTTTTCTGCTGATCGGATGGATGGCCACGGTGGCTGCGGCGTTGGTTGTGCCGGGCGGCGCGGTGGGAAGCCTTTACCTGTTTGGATCGGTTTTTCTAGCCTTTGCGTTTTTATACCCGGATTTTGTCATTTATGTCGCATTTATTCTGCCGGTGCGCGTAAAGTATCTGGGGTGGTTAATGTGGGCATTCTACGGTTGGATGTTCCTGGCGGGACCCTGGTCGCAACGGGCCATTGTGTTCGCAGCTGTGCTTAATTTTCTCATATTTTTTCACCGGGATATTATCAATCGCATCCGTTACGGCCACCGCAAAATGGTACAGAAAGCGGCCACCGCCGTCGATGCACCCTTTCACCGTTGCACGACATGCGGAATAACGGAAAAAAGTAATCCGCAGATGGAATTCCGCTATTGTAATCGCTGCTCCGGCACGCCATGCTACTGCATGGAGCATATTAACAACCATGAGCATAGCGGGCCGCAATAATTGATAGTGCCGCCCCCCCGCCGCCTACACCTTGGCGGCGGCAATTTGCGCCTGCCGCCTCAGGCGTTTTCGTTTATTGAAAATGTTAGCCAATTGATCAATCAACACCGCCAGAAGAATTACCGCGCCGGTAATGAAGTACGTCCAGTTGGAACTTAAGCGAAATACTTCCCGATGCCCCGCCGAGTGATACACCCATTTGAAAAGAATAATGCCGTTCTGAATCACTTCCATCATCACTGATCCAATAATGGCCCCCAGCACGCTGCCTTCACCGCCCCGCAGTGAAACGCCCCCGATAACCGCGGCAGCAATGGCATTAAGTTCGTAACCATTCCCCACGTTGTAGGTCATTTGTCCAATGTAGGATGCATAGCAGATGCCCGCGACACCGGCCAAGCCCGCCGAGATCACATAGGTAAGCGTTTCCACCCGGTCCACGGGAATACCGGAATATTGTGCCGCGTCCCGGTTGCCGCCGATGGCAAATACATATCGGCCAAAAACCGTGGCGTGGAGGAGATACGCGAAGAGAATAATCACGGCAATAAAAATGAGAACGGGATAGGCTAAAACGGCATGATAGCCGTAATGAAATAGCCCTTCGGTGGAAAGGTTAATCAGCGGCGAAGTTCCGAGGCCCAGCGTTCCGCCATGGGTAATAATTTGTGCGGTTCCGCGCACCAGCAGCATTCCGGCAAGCGTGACAATAAACGGCTGAAGTTTTAATTTGGATATCAGCAACCCCTGAATTAACCCGATCAGCAAGGCCACAGCCAAGGCAATGCTGATACCCACCCAGAGCGGATGATTCAGGCAATGGACAGAGGGCGAGGAAATTTTGGCGATCAGCACGCCGGTTAAACCGATGATCGCGCCCACGGACAGATCAATCCCGCCGGTGATAATGACAAAACTGCTGCCGATCGCAAATATGCCCAGCATAGCCGCCTGGCGCGACACGTTAAGAATGTTGGCAGCTTTTCCGAAGTCATGATTACTCCAGAATAAAAAGCCGCACAGAACAATGACGGCAGACACAATACCCAGCTCACGTCTCATCAGACTCCAATGCTTTTATCAGTTTTCCCAGCCCCGGTCATCAGGGCCGCGATGCGTTCCTGCGTGGCCTGTTGGCGCGGCAAAATGCCTTCCATACGTCTTTCGCGCATGACGATAATTCGATCACTCATGCCCAATACTTCTTCCATTTCGGAACTGACCATCAAAATGGTAATCCCCTGTTGAGCCAGTTCCATCATCTCCCGGTAAATTTCTGCCTTGGCTCCGACATCCACTCCGCGTGTGGGTTCATCCAGGATCAGGATTTTGGGGCGCATGGCCAGCCATTTACCCAGTACTACCTTCTGCTGGTTCCCCCCCGACAAACTGCCCACGCGGTACTTGACGCCGGGAGCTTTAATCCGCAAAGAATCCAACTGCTTTTTCGCCACCGTCACTTCATGGCCGCGTTGCAGCCAGGCGCGCGGCTTATAATTATGGATATCCGGCATAGATATATTTTGTGCAATATTCATGGGCAGTACCAGACCATGCCGTTTGCGGTCTTCCGGTGCCAGATAAATACCGCGGTCAATGGCGTCACGCGGGTGGCGCGGAGCAAACGCTTTTGCATCCACAACAACGGTTCCTCCCAGCGCGCGGGTAGCTCCAAATATCGTCTGCATTAATTCCGTGCGCCCGGAGCCAACCAGGCCCGCAAAGCCCACAATTTCCCCAGCTCCCGCTTCAAAACTTACTGCGCAGGGCGCACCGGGCACGATCAGATTCTCCACTTTTAAAATAGTGCGATATTCGGTGGCGGTCCGGAGAGGCGGATACCAGTTAGTGAGTTCTCGTCCAACCATCATGGACACAATTTTGTTCTGGGTAATTTCAGTGCGTTGCAGTTCCCCTACGCGCTTGCCATCACGCAGAACGATGACCCGGTCCGCCAGACGCTGCACTTCTTCCATGCGGTGAGAGATATAAATAATCGCAATGCCGTCCCTGCGAAGATCACCTATGATTTTAAAAAGTTGTTCAGATTCGGTAAGTGTCAGCGAACTGGTGGGTTCGTCCAGAATTAGAATTCTGGCGTGGTGGGAAAGTGCTTTAGCGATTTCGACCATTTGCATCTGGCCGGGCGTCAGCGAGCCAACCAATGTCGCCGGCGAACATGAAAGCCCCACCCGGTGCAACACCGATTCCGATGCGGACCGCATCACTTTCCGCCGCAGCAAGCCCCAGGAACTTTTTTCACTGCCAAGAAAAATATTTCCCGCCACGTCCAGGTTGGACGCCATCATCAATTCCTGATGCACCAGTACAATGCCATACCGTCGGGAATCGGAAACATTGCGAAACGCAACTTCTTTGCCGTCAATAAGAAGTGTACCTTCATCCGGGGGCTGGGCACCGCCTAAAATTTTCATCAGCGTGCTTTTGCCAGCACCATTTTCACCCATGAGGGCCAGAACTTCACCGCTGCAGAGTTCCAAGTCCACACGTTCCAAAGCTGTAACACCGGGAAAGCGTTTGGTCACGCCCCGCATTTTCAGAATATAGTCGTCGGCCATGCGGTTATCCTGTGAGATCAGATAACAATCCAGCTTATTTGGAGGCCATCATCGTAGCGAGTTTTTCTTTATAGGCAGCCAGATTCCCGGCATCCACGATATGTACACCTGTGTCCACGTTGGCACCGGTGGGCACGGCTTTCATGCCGTTGGCGCAGATGTTTCGCAGATACTTGCACGAAAGATACCCTTCCATGAAGGGATTCTGAACCACTGTGGCATTAATCAAACCGGTTTTAATATCCTGAAGGGTATCGGGGTCCTGATCAAAGGCGATGACTTTGATTTTGCCTTTATCACCGGCGGCCTTTACGGCGGCTGCGGCCAAAGCACCGTTATAGGAATACAGGCCGCACATGAGGCTCAAATGCGGGAAGGCACTGATGACATTCTCAGCGTTGGACCGGGCGCGGGCATAGTCCTGGTTGTCCTCTTTTTTGGCAACGATGGTGATTTTATGCCCTTTGATAGCATGTTCAATTCCCTGCAGCCGCCGCGACGCGTTGCGCGCGGCAAGGTTGCCGACAAAAATCGCCACCTGCCCGCCCTTGGGCAGCAGTTTGACAATTTCCTTACCCATTAACAGCCCGGCGTTGTAATTCATTGTGCCGATGTACATCAACCGGCTGGATTTCGGGGCATCGGAATCGACGCAGATCAAATTCAAGGATCGCGCTGCAGAATCCAGCGTGCGAATCTGGTCATTAGGGGCAATCACGCTGATGGCAATGCCGTTATAGCCTTCGGTTACCAGATCTTCAATAATTTGATTCTGTTCGGCGACTGTCCCCTTGGCCGGTTCCCGAAACGTTACCTGAATGCCGGTTTTCTTTTCAAAGGCTCGCACTCCTGCGTGAGCAAAATTCCAATAATTTGCCACATTATTGCTGACAAAAGCCAGTTTAATCGGTGTGCCTTTGGCGTATACATGCACGGGCTTGGCGGCGGCTGCCTGCGCAGATGTGGGCGCATTGGCCGGTGTGCCGGATTGGTTGGCGCTGTTGCCCCCCTTTCCGCATCCGGAGAGTCCCAAGGTCAGGGTCAGGGCCGTTACGATCAACGTTAATTTGGGAAACCGCCGCATAGGTAATACTCCTGAATGTAAAACATTTCGGGATTATTGCATCAGAACACGATATTCCGCACGCCTGCTTTTTTCGCGCCGGGACGACTGCTTAAATTACCTGAAATCCCATCCATGCCGACGTTCCACCCGCCCGCTGGTGCGACACTTCCGCCTGACCACAGGCTCAAGCGTTATCGAGCTTTGAATCGTAATTTGGTGGCGAACTTGTGTCAAACCGGAATAAATATGAAAGTAAGGACAATATGAAACATTTGACCCGATAAATTGAATACGGTACTGTTTAAGCCGGTTAAGAGAGAACTGAAGGTTTGTGCGTAGCATTTTACGGATCTTCAGACATTGGGAGGCGTGGCAGAGCGGTTTAACGCGCCGGTTTTGAAAACCGGTGTGGGCGCAAGTCCACCGGGGGTTCGAATCCCTCCGCCTCCGTTTTTAATCTACCAGCCCGCAGGCCGCACAGCGGGCGGTCTACCTTCGGCAGGCGGATGTCCAGCTTGCCTGCGCAGTAGCGACGTTCATTTATGATGGCCCTGTGAGCTTTAAACCAATCACACCCAGAAGAATCAGAATAATAAAACCCATACGTAACGCAGTGACGGGTTCCTTGAATAACATAATTCCCAATAATACAGTCCCCACTGTTCCGATACCCACCCATACTGCGTAAGCCGTCCCCACCGGAATGGCTTTTACCGCCACCGCCAACAGCGCCATGCTCCCGATCATCCCAATGAGTGTGACGGTCGCGGGGACAAGTTCGGTAAGGCCATGGGAATACTTTAATCCAATAGCCCAGATAACTTCAAATATCCCGGCGACAATTAGAGCTATCCACGCGATCATAAAAATTCTCCGAATTTTGGCCCCCGGCCATGACCTGCGATCTGCTTTCCTGCGTTAAAAATTACCTGCAAGCCTCGCCTTGAAACATGATGATAAGGCCCGCAGCATGAGGCCACAACCTGTAACTCCTCGGTCTAAACCTGCAAGGCATGAAGACGCGCGAAGGCGGAGTCGCCTTGAGCTAACAGATCCGCGTAAGCTCCCACTTCCGCCAGACGGCCATGATCCATAACCACCACGCGATGCGCATCGCGAATGGTGGACAACCGATGCGCAACGATAAAAGTAGTGCGGCCTTTTACCAACCGTGAAATCGCCTGTTGAACCAACTGCTCCGATGCCAAATCCAACGCGCTTGTCGCTTCATCGAGAAGAATAATATGCGGATCACGCAGCATTGCCCGCGCAATGGCTATTCGTTGCCGCTGGCCGCCGGAAAGCTTGCCTCCTCGATTGCCCAGCGGCGTATCAATACCCTTGGGCATTTCGCGAATAAACTCTGTGCAATTCGCCATTTCCAGAACACTATTTAATTGCTCTTGCGTGACATGCTCCAGCCCGTAAGCAATGTTTTCCCGCACCGTGCCGCTGAAAAGTACCACCTGCTGTGGGACCACCGCCAGAAAACGACGCAGGGTTTGCAGGTTGATAGCCTCCATGTCAATGCCGTCCACCAGAATTCTTCCCGATGTCGGCCTGCGGAACCCGATGATCAAGTTCATCAACGTCGATTTACCCGAGCCAGATTGCCCGACCACCGCGATGGTCTCTCCCCCGGCCACATCCAGCGAAAAATTTTCCACGGCCTGCCTCTTGGTACCGGGGTATTGATAGCAGACATTCTGAAATTCAATGTGTCCGCGCACCGAAGAAACCGTTAATTTACCGTCATTGCGTTCAATATCCGGAGATTCCAGCACCTCACCAATAGACCGTATGGATTCAATGCCGATGGCCAACTGGGGAATCGTGGCCACCATGGATTGCACCGACCCAACCACCATGGAAAAAAAGCCCTGATACATCACCACATCACCCACGGTTATCCATCCGTGGTAACATTGCCAGACATTAAATACCAGGCACAACATCTGAAAAAACTGGAATGTCGCCCATCCGGATGAGCCAAATAGATTGCTGGTGGTATCAAGTTCCTGCCCCACGTGCCGGATGCGCACCAGCCGCCGATTCACCCGATCCACCTCCGATTGTTCAACCGCATGGGCGCGTGCCACGGGAATCATTTCAATCATTTCTGAAACTTCGCCGGACATTTTTTCCAGCTCTATGCGGAAAGCCTCATTGCGTTGGCGCATCACCCTGCTGAACAGTCGCGTTAAGCCCACCGCTGCCGGAACGGTAACAAGAAAAAAAAGAAGTGTCGTCGGGCTTTGCGTGATAGTCACAACAAACGCCGCCCCCAGAACCAGTGCTCCCGAAAGCAAGGTATCAATTAGTAGACTGGAAAGTTGCTGCACCGCCTCCACGTCACGTAACACTTTGCTTTGCAGCCGCCCCGCCAGCATGTTGTCGTGAAAGCTCATGGACAACTGCTGCAACCGCACCACCAGCGCGGATCGCAGCACCAGTTGCACCTGCCGCACCACCGATGACAGCAGCTTGGCATACAGCGTGTGCATGGGAATATTTTGGGCAATCAGCACAAACATGATCGCCGCATTGATGATCATGAACCGAATCAGCGGCCCGCTTGCATACGCGTGGCCGCCATGGCGGTGGAAGTCTATTCGGGTAATGGCAGTAATGATGTTGCCCGTGACAATGGGCAACGCCCAGACCGGCGATTGTTTGATGGCAAAGGTGACAATAACCAGAAGCATACGGGGGCGGTAATTCTGAAACAGACTCCAAAGCGTGCCCAGCGGAGTTTTATCGCGATAAGCCGAATCCAGCGCGGCATGAATCTGCTGTTCCGTCGATCTGGTGCTGCCTTGCGTACTCACGAGTTCTGCGCCGCCCTATTCTGCCTGCTTACCAACACCACGCGAGGAGCTACCGCCCCGCCCCTGCCTGATCCCGATTATCCCACAGTCCGGCGGATTTGTCAGTGCGGCGGTAAATCATGGCCCGCCGGCGGCGTATGGGAGTCTAACCCTTGAGCCGGATGCGCCAATTGCGCCCGTCCGGTTCAATAAGCGGAAAATAGAAAGCGCTGACCGGAAGGCCCGGTCAAACAAACGGGCCGACAAACCGCCATGCCCAACCTGAACGACCGCGCCGCGTCCCGACGCTACCGGACCTTAGGCGTGTTAATATTCACGATAAGCGATGATCCAACAGCTGGCCAAGGGTCGGATGATATTGAATTATGGTAATATGTGAAACTGTTTTGGGGCTTTACGCATAGGCAATTATTTGCAACGAATGTGGCCGAGCGTATAATCGGTGCCGAATTACGTTGAAGGGAACGCACGCTTGGTTGCAACGGACGAAATGCTTTCGGAATCCATACTTCCCGGCCAGCGCTGCCGCCGACGGCACCGGACCGCAGACATCTTGTCTGCCCAACGCCGGCGCAGTGCCTTCGCTTCCTCTGTTGCCTCTGTGATGCCACTCACTGATCAAAGATTAATGATCACGGATCAGAACTTTGGAGTCTCCGATGATTTGTTCCTTGATCAATATTCCGCGATCCTTGACCCAAGCGTTGCGCCGTCGTGCCGTCGCGGCGGCGAGAAGCGGTTTCTGTTCCTTGATCAGTATTCATTGACGATTGAAGATGCCACCGCCCCCAAAGGCCTATACGAAGGCGACAGTTCGTTTCAAAATTATTCTAACTCCCAACTCTAAAAGGGAAAGTCGGAGGGCGGTCGGTGGGCTTGGGCGTCCTTGCCGCACCGGTTTAAACGCCGGCGGTCATGGCCCGGACGGCCGGACGGTCGGCACGGGTCGGGGCACGCAGCAGGCTGGCCGGGACGGTTACAACACCGACGGTCTGGCCGGTCATGTCGAAGAATTCGACGCTGTAACCGTCCTCCATGCCGGGAGATCTATGATGGTCCACCACGGTGCCGACATCGCCGGCGCGGAGGTCCTGGTCCGGAAAATCGTCCGTGAGAATCACATCGGTAAATGGTTCATAGTACATGGTCATCACCTAGGATACATGGTAATCAATCGGGGTATGTCAATTCCAGTGTCAATCTGCCAAACACTCAGGAAAACGGTCTTCCTGCCGTTGGGCGTGGTCAGCGGCGCAACAATCTCGTAGCGCCGTCCATAAGGATTATCGGCCACGGTGGCGAAGTCGCGGATCAGGTGCTGGCTTCTCAAATGGGCTTCCAGCACCTCCCACGCATCAACCCGGTAGCCGCACGCCAGAAGCAGCCGTGCCTTTGGACCGCCGCTCGTCCTATGATATGGAATTATGGTAATAGGCCGCGGCTGCGCCGAGAGCGGAGAACAGTTGAAAGGTGAGTAGGAAAGCGAATTGGGCTGTGGCCCAATAGAGCAGAGCGAATTCGGCTGGGACCAAAGAGCGGCTATCGCCGCAATCAAGCACTGCTCCACGGTAATAACGGCCGTATGAGACAAAGTTATCGCAAACGGAAGGCCAGATGGCGTGCCAGGGAAGTTTGGAGGATTTTCTCGCTTACGTGGAATTTCGCTTCACGGAGTTGGTTGTGGACAGCCCGAAGGTCGGTGATCAAGCCTTGGTTGGCGGCGCGTTGGAGGATGCCGACGGTCCCGATGACGGCGACGCCAACGGCCATCGCCTCGGTGCGGGCTTTCTCTTCATCCAGCAGGAGGGCGTCGGCATGAATCTCCTGGGCCAGGCTGATGGCATCACGTTCCCCGCGATGACGTCGGAGGGTGGGATCCGTCGGCATCGAAGGCGAGCGTATGGTGATCCAACCTGGCGGCTGTGCCATCCAATCTCGGACAATCGGAGGCGTGGCGGGGTGGGTTAATTCTTGGGCGACGGCAGTAGGGATAACCACTGAGTTAAACAAAACGGGCAGCACATCGATCTGACCGATGCGGATCAGGACATTGACGGGACTGGAATCAGAAACGACCAGCATCAGGTTCGCACCGGTCCGAGAATGCGATCCAGAGTCCGCTGATCGGCCTCCAAGTCTTCGGGAGAATAGTTTTGGCAGGTGCCGTGTTCGGCTAACCATTCTTCGGCTTGAAATCGGGTCGGGAATCCGAGGATCACGGCGATATCACCGGTGCTCAGCCTGCCTGCTTGATAATTGACGATCAGGAACTGATCACGGGCATGTTTCTCCAGCGCCGGGTCCTGATGACGCAGATCGTCTTCAATCTCGGCGGGAAGCTGTATTGTGATAGCCATAAAACACCTGCATATATTTTACCACATTGCTCGGGGCCAAGCTATTCTGCAATACAGGCGGCGGTGGAAGTGTGGCGACAAGCGGTTGGACTGGTGCTATACTGCTATCAGTTTTATGGCGAAATCAGCAAGTAATAAAAAAACAGCGGTCGCGGAGGGGAAGGTGCATGCGCCGCGGATTGAGAATCGGCGGGCGCATTTTGATTATGCTGTGCTGGAAAAGGTGGAGGCTGGCATTGCACTGGTGGGCAGTGAGGTAAAAAGTGTGCGGCAGGGGAAGGTGCAGTTGGCGGGTGCCTTTGCCATTATCCGTAATGGACGGGTATTTCTGATGGGCTGCCACATCGACACGTATGAACAGGCCAATCAGTTTAATCATGATCCGACACGCCAACGGCAACTTTTGCTGCACCGGCGGGAAATACGGCGATTGCAACAGCAATTGGCCAAGCAGCCGGGGTGCACGTTAATTCCGCTGGACCTGTTTTTCAAACGCGGGTACGCCAAGATTTCTCTGGCGCTGGCCAAGGGCAAAGCGAAATACGACAAGCGGCAGGATATTAAGAAACGCGATGCCCAGAGGGATATGCAGCGGGCGGTGCGGCGGAGGTGAGTGGGCGTAAGGGGGAGGATGTGAGAACCTGGGAGTTAGGAGTTAGAATGCTTGGGAAGCGCTGGCGCTGCTGAGCGCGAGACTGGTTGCACTTGCTGCAACTACTGTCCAATACTTCAAGTACTGCGTTTACTGCATATTTGATTTGAGCTATTTTGAAAAGAATCCGTGATCGGCTACGGGCAGGATGTTGGGGGCTTCGTGGGTGGGGGTTGCCAGGTGAGGTTCCGGGGGTGCCAGCGGGGAGTCCGAGCTTGCGGGAATCCTGGGAATGATAGTTGTTGCCGCTGCGGCTTTTCCGCCCTGCTGATACACCATCCCCATTTTGAAGGCGATCACCACCAGCCAGACAAACAAAACCATGTATATCCCCAGGGCCAAGCTGGTCGGGATAAGGACAATCACCAGCCCGAAGCTCACAAACATGGCGGTCAGGCCATAGCTGGTCAAGGCCGCCTGTTTAACCGACAAACCTCGCTTCAGCAGGAAGTGATGGAAATGGCCGGAGTCGGGCGAAAACACCGGGCGATGGTTGAGTTTTCGGCGCACGATGGCCAGAAAAGTATCGAGAATAGGCAGGCCAAAAATAACCAGCGATCCAAGGAACCAGCGGAATATGCCATCATTTCCGAACATGATGATCATTGCGCCGCAGACATAGCCCAAGAACATGCTGCCGGTATCACCCATAAAAATACTTGCCGGGTTGAAATTGTAAGGCAGGAAACCCAGCACCGCCCCTAGCAACGCCAGGCTAAGCGTAATGCGTGTGGGGTTCATGGAAGCCACGCCGGCGGAGGGCACCGCGTTGCACGCCAGATACAAAGCCAACGCCAGATAACCCACAGCCATGATGCTGGTAACCCCGGAGCATAACCCATCCAGACCATCGAGCAGATTCATGGCATTGCTGGCTGACATGATAATTAGAACAGCCAAGACCGCGCTTAACATGCTGGCAAAAAGCATGTACGCCTGCGGATGCGATAACTGAATGGCGGGAATCCAACCGTGGCGTTCCAGCGGGAAAACCAGCATGTTGGCCAGATCAATACGAATACCGAAAAAGCCGGATCGATCAACACTAAGGAAAAACAGGAGCACCGCCCCCAGAAATTGCCCGAAGAGTTTCAGGCGGGGAGTAATACTGTAAACATCATCAATTAAGCCGCAGAGGACAACCGTGCCGGCTCCCAAAATAATCCCCGGGGGGACCTGCACGTTGGCTACAAGATTGGGATCACTGTTCAGAGGTGTAATAAACACCGATACCAATACGCCGGCCATCCAGCCAATAAATGTGGCCACGCCACCCAAATAGGCAATGGGCCGCGTATGAATTTTGCGATGGCCGTCCGGCTCATCAACGACGCCATAGCGAAGCGCCAGTTGCCGCATGACGGGGGTAAGAAGTACCGTAACAAGAAAGGAGACATAAAACACCGGCATGTACGGCATAAGTACCGTAGCAGGTGAAAGCGAGTTAATAACTGTTGAAGGCATACAAATTCCGCAGTGGGGCCATTACGTTCTTGTAAACTCCCGGTTAGTTGGCGGGCGGTCATCTCCCTCCGTACCCAACTTCACTGTTATGAAGTATACAACCGCCTGAAACTCCTTTGCAAACAAAAAGACCAAATAATTCGTCCAATAAGCCATCGCTTAACCTAAGGGCTTATCCGAGTAATCGCTAGTGATTACTCACAAAGGCACTTACCTTATCGGCGAAAACAGCAACCGATAATCGTTATTATTTTATTGGCCGATAAAATGCGTCAAATTCCGCTTTACTGACAATCAGTCGTTGGCCGATATAATAAGAGTCCCAATACGCAGCCAGAAGATTGCATGCATCCGAATCAGTCACGGATGGAATTTATGAAGAATCTGCAACTTGGCGGTTTTTATTGCGTTATAACTCTTGATGCCGGGAAGCAGAATGCCAGGTCAGACAACGGCAAGCCGACAGTTTGAAGCGGCTGTCCATGCTAACATGGGTCGGCTGATTGCCCTGGCGCGGTCGATGCTCGGGTCGCAAATGCGCGATTCCAAGCAGGCCGAAGACATGGTTCAGGACGCTCTCCTGAAACTATTCCGCCATTGCGAATCTTATAATTGGGATGATGGCGGATGGTCGCTAATGGCAAAGGCGGTGTCGCGGAATGTCATCAGTTGTCGCCGCCGCAAAATCGGTCGATCCCTGGATGCGGATGACGGTTTGTACGACGGCATAGGCAAGGAAAACGACCCGGCGGAAGCGCCCCTGACTGCCGAAACAGTCGAACTGGTGCGCCAGCACATTGCGTTACTCCCCGATGACTGGCGTGACGCCTTGGTGCTGCGGGAGCAACAGGGTATGGGATATCGTGAAATATCCGAGACCTTGGGCGCAACGGAATCTCAGGTTAAGACCTGGCTCCACCGCGCTAGAATGAGATTAGCCAAGTCGCTTAAATCGCACTTGGAGCAATAATTGCGGCCCAGGCTGATAGATATTGGCCAAAGGGCAACACAGCGAAAGGATCAGCGGGTTTCAAAGAGGTGCTTTATGCGGGAAACCGATTACATTACATTGGAACTGTATCTGGACGGAGAACTACCGGACAGAGAAAAAGCTGCGATGGAACAGCGATTGGCAACCGAGCCGGCCTTGGCGCAGGCGCTGTCGCATCTTAAGCAAGCCAGAACACTGCGTATGGCGGCCCTTGAATCTTACGCGCCTGATACGGTGGAATCGCAGCGTCTGGCCGAAGGAGCCATAGCCTATTGCCGAGAAAATCAGCATGCCCCTATTGGCCGCATTTTGGAATCACGTGCTACAACAGTCTGGGTGAAACGGCTTGGCATGGCAGCGGCGTGTGTGCTTATCGCGGCGGGCAGTTACTTTGCGGGGCGTGGTTCTGTGACGTCGGCAACACAACCGGCAACCGCCCCCGCAACGTCTTCAATTATTGGTTATACTGTGCAAATCAGCACGCCCAGTGGACAAGTTGTGTCACAACGGTTTGCGACGTATCAGCAGGCCAAAGCCTTTGCACAAACGTACACCGCTGATGAACAGGCGGTGAGCAATCACCCGATTGCCGCCCCGCAAGTGGCATCGGCATCAAATACGGGTGTGTTTTAAGACTCTGGGCAGTGGTGATTATTCGGAATTCGATGATTATATACATGCAATATTCTGGAACCGTCGGCAAATGGAAGACCGGTGCCGCAGCGCTGGTTGCGGGGATTGCGATTTTGACTTTTGCCCTTTCGGCCAGGCTGGCGATGGCGCAAGTGGCGAAAAATACTGCCGACAATCCGGCCACCCCGGGCGTTGCGGGTCCCGCCAAACGTGGTGCTGGGATTCTGGAACAATTAAGCCATCAATCGCAAGCATTTTACGGCACACTGCAAAATTCGTTTGTCACGGTGGAAATGGATCCTAACCCTCTGCATCTATTGCCAAAGAAAATCCAGAAGAACTTTCTTCTCTGGGAGAAACACTGGGTCGTGCAGCATGATTTCCGAGCCAATCCTAACGCTCATCGAGAAGGGCCTTCGGAACCGCGGATTGTCATTAAACCGGATTTAAGATCAGCCGGGAAGAAAAAGCTCGTGCTAAATCACAGCCAGCAGGAACGACTGGGAGATATTAACCATCACGCGGTGGCTGAGATTTTTCTGATTCGCCATTATCTTTTTGAAACCCATCCGCTGCCCCCGCAGGAATTCTGGCCGGAAATTAAACTTATTAATGCCCGTCTGGCCTCACTATCCCCCCACAGCCGCAACACAATTCGCGGGTTAATTGTTGGACAGCGGGGTTATATTGTTATCCCTGCAGTGATTGCACCGGCTGACGACACACGCCCCGTAACGATCTGGAATTCCCGAGGCAAGAAATATTCGGCTTATATTCTTGGTGTGAAGGAAACAATGGGGGTAACGGTCCTGGCGATCAAGGGGCACCCAAAACTTCACGGCGTAAGTTTAATCCGGCATCCATTGCATCCAGCCGAGTTGCTCTTTGCGGTTAATGCAACCTCCGCTTCTGCCCATTGGATTATGCCGTTGGGCGGAAAGCCGGTGAACTTTCCGCGCCATGGCCGCCACGACATGGACCACGGGCCGGGCATGGGTGGGCTGATGGGAAAGTCGTCCGCATTTGTATTTAATTTGCGCGGGCACCTGGCGGCACTGAATCTACAAAATGGATTTTTCCCGTTGAATAACAACCGCCGGGCGCTCAAAAGTTTTCTCCTCACCGGTTCGCCACAAACACCGAGGTTTGGTATTCGCTTTGCGATGATTAAAGCCAATGATCCGCTACGAAAACGCATGGCGGATTTGGGCGATAAACCGGCGATGCAAGTTATCGGCACTTTTCCGCATTCGCCGGCTGCCCGAGCAGGCGTGAAAAAAGGGGACATCATCATTGCCATCGACGGCGCTTCGATCCTGGATTTTCACGCCATTCATCGCCATATTATGGCCAATCCAAAAAATGTAGTACTGACCATTCTGCGGCATGGCAAGAATATCCATATCAGCATGAGTTTGCGCTTTGGGCGCAAGCGGCCTGGAAATGGCCATCCCGTCAAAGCACCGAACCGCTGAAAAACCAATTACGATTGGTGAATCATGAGGTTGGCTGGCCGCGCGCCGTGATCAACTCAAGACGTCAGGGAACTGTATTAAAATAATTTCGCGGCGTGCGCTGCACTCCTACGTGGCACCACCGGCAGAGCCGGCGGCTAGTGCGATGGAGAGTGTATTGAGACAGGAGGATGCAAGTTTCTCCCGGATCGATGTTCCGATCCGTAGTCGAAGGTCATTGCGTTGCCGCGAGGCAAGGTGAAGAGCAACCGGAGACGAACA
>JAJZDN010000040.1 GCA_021805985.1 Planctomycetota bacterium
AGTCGGGATGCTTTTATGGTGCGTTCCACCACCGGCAAAGCCGGCGGCTTTGTGAAGTTTGCCCACACGGCCGTGTGGCCCGGAAATGTTGCCACGCCCAGCCAACTGCATGATTTAGTCTCACTTGATTTAGCAGGGAAACGGATTTAGTATCTGTTGAACGTGCGGGAGTCTCTGCGGGGGACTTCAATTTCCCTATGGCCGTATGGCGGCCATCGTCAAAAATTTAAGGATAGGCTTAGCAGCGGCTGGCGGGTCGGTAGACTTCTTGGCGCAGGAACGGAGAATTGCTGATGACCACGATGAATTCGCGCACCGGCACCGGAGCGGTTGCCGCGGCACCGGCCGTGCGGTTACTTTCCAAGATCACCTGTCCCCATTGCTGGAATATTTGCCATCCCGAGGACATCCTCTGGATAAGCTCTCATCCAGATCTCATGGGTGATCCGGTGTTGGGAGCGGAACATCCTGCACGGTTTTTGCCCAGCCGCTTCACGGTGGGCGGTCAGGCTTTGGACGCTTACGCGACAGTTTGCCACCGCATGGCCTGCCCGCGCTGCCACTTGCCTTTACCACGCGAGGTCATCGAAAACACGCCGCTGTTCATGTCCGTCATTGGCGGCCCCGGCAGCGGGAAATCCAATTTTCTAGCCGCCATGGTCTGGGAATTACGGCAACGATTGCCCGCGGGCTTTTCTCTTGCTTGGTCGGATATCGATGCCGCCGCAAATCATCTGATCAATGGATATGAGGAACAGCTTTTTCTGGCGTCCGACCCTGACGCGCTAACCTACATTGCCAAAACGGAAGAGCAGGGAGATATTTACGATGTCGTAAAAATCGGGGGCCAGAGCACGGCATATACCCGTCCATTTCTGTTTTCACTTAAGCCGACACCGGAGCATCCGCGCTTCAAATATTCCGCGGAGGTTTCCCGTGTGGTATGCGTGTATGACAATGCCGGTGAAAGTTATTTGCCCGGCGCGGACACGCCGGCGCGGCCTGTTACGCAGCATCTGGGCAAGGCCCAGATGATTTTGTTCCTTTTTGATCCGACGCAAGATCCGCGGATGCGAGCCCAGTGCGGCGCGTTCAGCAATGATCCGCAAATTAAGGCAGGACGAAAAACCCTGCGACAGGAATCTTTGCTTAATGAGGCGGCCAGCCGTATGCGACGCTATGGCGGACTGGGGCCGCAGGTGCGAACCGACCGTCCTTTGGTCATTTGTGTAAGCAAATCCGATATCTGGGCACCGCTGATTGATGAGGACGTGATGAAAGAGCCTTATCTTCCCGCAGCCGATTCTTCCAGGATGCAGGTGGATATTGCTCGGATCAAACGCATATCGGGCAAGGTGCGGCAGCTATTGCTTACAACTACCCCGGAAATTGTCTCCATGGCGGAGGCTGTTTCCGGAACGGTAATTTATGTTCCGGTCAGTGCCTTGGGCCACGCCCCGGAGCCGCACCCCAATGACGCCAATCTGCTGGCCATTCGTCCGCGCGATATTCGGCCGCATTGGGTGACGGTGCCAGTTTTATACGCTCTGGCTCAATGGACCTCCAGCAAGTTGGTTTAGATGGTGCAGCGCAGGCTTCCGACGGATGCGGCGGTGGCAGCGAAACGGTGGAACGCAAAAGCATGGGATTAGAACTCATTTACACCTCAGCCCGGAAGGGGCTTAAGCCCGGCAGCGTGGGCTTCTGCACGGTGGCCATGTCGCGGCAAATGCCACCCGCGCTGGCCGCGACGTTGGAATCTCTAAGCGGATACCGGCATTTATACACCGCCGGTAACGGGGACTATGCGGAAAACCCGGTGAATTTCTGCCATTATCTGGTTCCCGATCGCGGACGCGTGGCGCGGGTACTGGCGCGCATCGGGGCGGCACCGGCGGACTACACGGGCCGAACCAACAAACTGGCCCATTTTTTAGTCTTGGATCCCGCAGAACTCGCTTTGGCCGGACCGGCATGGTTGCTGGGGCGTCCGGGCCTTATGCAGGAACTGTGGCAGGGCGAGCCACGCTGGATTGACCCCCCGTTGGTGATTCCCAACGGCGATTCGCAAGCCGCCCGGTGTGCGGCGTGGGAGCGGGTCAACGGTGACGCGGGCTGGGCCGGCGAACTGCTGCGGCGATTTTGTGAGTGGCCCGATGCACCGGTGCACGTTGTGTGCAAACCTGGGACACCCACGCTGGAACTATTTGCCGAGGCGCTGGCGCTGCTGCCGCCCGACGTGCGCTGGCGGATTGGCTTTAGCACCTATTTCACGGGTATTCCCGCAGCCGGGGTAAAGTGCCATTGGCGAGGAATCATCGCAGGTACGGCGGCCGCGGAGGGGGCGATTGATCCCAAGTCCGTAATTGATCTTAGTCGCCCGTTGGGACGTGCTCCGGATGGGTCATATAACGTTGCGGCGCGCGAAGGCCGAATCGTTGATCTTCCAACCGTGAGCTCTCCAGCGACTCCCAGGGAAACGCCAATCACACTGGCCGGGACGCCGGAACTGTCGGAACGGAAAGCAGGCGGTACAAAGCCAATAGAAGCTGGTCTCCTGGATCTTGCGCCACTGGACGCCAAGCCCAGAGCCACACGATTTTTTCATCCGCATAAACTGGATCAGCCCAATACGCAGCCGCACACCCGGCGGAAAAACCGTTGGATTTTACCCGCAGTTTTGGGAGCGGTAGCGTTTGTTATTGTTATGGCTTTAGGTGTATGGTTTGTACTTCCGCATTTGGAGTCCATGGGGCAATTGGGTCAGGCGATGCTCGTGACAGGCGGCCCCGGCCGCTCCACCAAGACCGGCAGAAAAGTGCAAGTGCCTGCCAAGCCACCGCCGCACGGGCCTAAGGCGCTCGCACCGGCCGCGGCCCATCCAGGGGGGACGCCCGTGCCCACTACGGCGAAGGCTGGTGCTGCCAAAACAGTCGGCACGGCGAGACCCACGGCGGTTGCGACGCAAGCCGCAAAAGCCGAGAAAGTGGCAAATGTCATGCCCAGCGCGCAGGCTCAATTTCTAGCGAATTCGCGCATGCCTCCGAGCGTGCTCAACGAACCGATTTTCGAGGGGACCTCTTCCGGGCTGGTCCCTCTAGGCCACCCGGCAAAGCCGATGTACGTCCGCGTGCGGGGGATCGAAAGTTTTCTGGTAAGGTTGCCGCCGGCGTTGCGACGAGGGACCTGGGCACTGAAATTAGGCGATAAGCAAATAGCGATGAGAAGGCCCTACGTGCTCGAGTCGGCCAAGCCCACGGGCCGTCTTTACAGCGTGTGGTGGGTGCCGAATCCAGCGTCGGGAGCGGGGCTTGCCTCGGCATTCCCGCGCCGGCTGTGCACCATATCCGTAGCGAAGCGCGGCGGTCCACTGGAGGTCCAAGCCGAGAAGGTTGGCGGTCGGAATTCTCCTGATCAAATAGTGGTGGACGTGCGATTGATAAGCGGAAGGAGAGAGCGCATCCAGTTCCTTGCCCCCGGGAAAGCCTCCTCCAAGTATCTGAATCACTCGAAGGTAATTCCTCTGAGTTCGGAAACGCCAGAAGC
This sequence comes from Planctomycetota bacterium, assembly GCA_021805985.1. Lineage (GTDB taxonomy): Bacteria > Planctomycetota > Phycisphaerae > WQYP01 > WQYP01 > JAMDCX01. The sequence goes on from JAJZDN010000040.1 coordinate 3,547, forward strand.
AACTGAGATTGCATCCTCGCTCAAATCCTTATCGCGAATTTGTTTGGTAAAAGAATCTCTGTACCCCCAAAGAGTGTACCCTCTAGGTAGGGCGGGGAAAAAGCGCAGATCTTTCTCGATTGGCCTGGCCGTCGGCACTGTTAGCGGTGCCAGACGATGGGTGCTCAAATTTAATCTTGCGCACGGGAAAATATTCAATAATTTCGGGGAAATTGACGGAGCCCTGCACATACGGTTGGGCCATTGGACGCAGAAGACCGCTGGCGAGGCGCAAATTGTGGAACAGTACGCCAAGGATGTAGGAAACCGGGAAAAAAACGAGCCGGCAAAGCGCCAAACAAAAGACGTTATCCTGAGCGCTGAGAAGAATGATCTAAACAGAGCAGAGGGAGTTCTGGCGTCTGATGGCACTCGCAAGGCTCACGTCACCAGAGAACTGGAAAGGCTGAACGCATTAAAGAGCATTACGTTCCGCGTCGACCTTTACCCCGGCGGCCCGGTGCTCGAGCGCTTTACGTTTAAGAGAAGGGGGAGCAAATGAGCAGCAACTCTGGGTTCCTGATCCGGCACCATACAAGGGCGTGCACGTTCTTGGCCGCGGTAGCGTTGCTCTCGCCCGCAATGGTCCTCGCGCAATCCGCCGAACGGGCCGCTCCGACTGCCATTCCGGCGCAAGCTCCATCGGCAGGCGGTTCCCTGACGGTGGTCAATAAGCCGATTTTTGCTCCGCCGGTGGCGGGGGCACTTCTTCTCTCCGCTAACCCCCACCCGATCAGCGGGAGCGTGGTAGTTTCCGGAATTGAAAAGTTCCGAATTGTATTCCCCCCGGCTTCTCCGCAGGGGAAACTCACGATCTCTGGGGTCGCAGTAGCTTCCCAAGGCCCGTGGAAACCGCAGCGCTGGTATGCGGTAAGCGCGCTGGGGATCCGGGCCGTTAAGCTGGGCATCCAGTGGCAGCGCACAATCCAAGGCATCGGTGCAGCTTCCACGCCACACTCCGTCCGCGCTGCGGATATCAGCATTGACGGCGTTAGCGGCACCTTTCAAATCTCCGCCGGTTCAGCGCTTGCAGCCGGAGGCGGAGACATTGGGCGGGGCCGGGGCTGTTTGGATCAGATGGTTGTGGAGGTACGCGCTAATAACGGGAACACCGAAAAGATTCAATTTCTCCCCGTAGCGCCGCAACACCGGGTCGTGTTGCTGGGGCTGTCAACGCCGGCTGCAATTCGTATTCATCTGCCTACCGCAATTGTGGCCGCAGGAACCGCCCCGCAATTATCATTGGCGGCAGCGAATGTAGACATGCGAAGTGGCGGGACATTTTACCGCGCCCACCGGAGCACCTCTGTTAATGGTCGCAGCCAAGTGGTGTGGGTCAACCTGGCACCCGGGGTGGCAGCACCATCGGGCAAGCCGGCATCGGGTAAGTTGATTCGGGTTTGGTTCCGCCTGACGGGGCGGACCGCCAAGACCAACTACGCCGAAGCACGGCTGCTGGCGGCCACTTTTTATGTTCGACTGAAATCCGAAATGCGGGTGATCGCCCGCGCGCCGGTAAGTGTGTTTGAGAGTCAGGGGCTGGTTAAGATATATCGCAGGGACAAACGGCTTTTGGCGGAAGTAGTGACGCGCTACCGGCGGTTGCGGGCGCTAAGGAAACTTACGCTTTGCGTCGAACTTTACCCCGGCGGCCCGGTGTTGGAATCGATTACTTATGAAAAGCCCACGGCCGCAACGCGACCGGGGCTGGCCAAGCCCACCGGGCGGAGTCCTTGAATAAGGAACCCGGCTCCACGGACTGGAAGTTTTAGGACTCAAAGGGATTTTTTATGGCAGAAGCACAGGAAGTGGTAGACCGGTTGCGTGATGTGCTCCTGGCGCAGGATCAATCCGTGACGCCGGAACTCCGGGACTTGGCGGTCAGTTATGCCGAGCTTTGTCGCTCCGTCAATGAGCGCATCCGTCGTTGCTCACAACTGCTGCGGCAAAATCTGCGCACAGAAGCTGTGCACCTGGCGGAAGCCAATCCGAATGTTCTTGACCAATTGACGATTTTAGATTTTCCCGGCCGGGCCGACTGGCAGCAGTTGTGCGTGCAATACGGTTTTCCGGAAGCACCGCCGCTGGATATGGATTCCGCAGCGGCCATCAATGATGCATACACTGCAGTGCAACCCGTTGCCGTGCTGTTAGCAAAACATCGCCTTTTGGCAATGGGCTTGGCTCCGCTGCCGTTGCGGCTTGCAGTGATGCGGGAGATCGCCCGGCTGGATACCACGGCCGCCTTCTGGGCCGATGACATCCGGCTTTTTGAAACCGCCCGGCTGGGAGAAATAAGAAAAATTTTAACATCGGGTAGTGCTGCCTCCACGACCGTAGAGAGTCTGCACAGTGAGCTAAGTAACGGATTATGGAGCGTACCGGTACCGGCGGACCTGATGCGCGAAGTCAACACACGCATTGAAAAATTCCGCGATCAAGACGTGCAACGCGACATGCTGAAATTACTGCCCGAGCTGGACGCGGCCTACTCCGCTATGGACCAGGACGCGTGTCGAAAGTTGCTGTCGGATTGCGCTGTGGCTTTGCGGGGCCGCCGGCCGGAAGGTGAAATACAAGAGCGGCTCGAGGCGGTGCAATCATGGTTGCACGGGCTGGAGCAGGCCCGCACGTTGCAGCGCGACTTTGAGAGCGCATGCACGGCACTGGAACAAGCAATAGATACCGGAAAGGCCGCCGACATTATTGAGCAGGCGTACAAATCCACTACGCGATTCAGCCTGCCGATTTCGCTGGAGCTTGAGGGCCGCTACAAACAGACGATGGCCCGGCACCGGCGCGACGCCGAACGTCGGCGGAAAATGATCTATTTCACAGTGGCGGCAGCAGCACTGGTGTTGCTGGCGGCTATTGGATTATTTGCGTTTTTCACGTTTCGCGGCCACCAGGCCCGGGACTGGGATAAGGTGATTAAAACAGCCACGGCGGAAGTAACGCACACGGGCGATTTGCCGGTCGGGCAAAAAATTTTAGCCCTCTTGGCCAAACAACCGGGATATGTGCAGGCCGCACCGATCGTTGCGGCAGACGTTGAACAACTACAGACTGCTGTGACGGCGGAGAAAGCTCGGTCGGCACATTATAAGGCCCTTTATCAACATGGGGCGCGGCTGCCGCTGGGCGGTGCGCGTGCACTTAAGCTCATGTCTGCGGCGCAGGCGATCGCGCTAAGGCCCGATGAGAAAAGTCAGGTGAGCCGATGGTTTCGTAAACGCCATGCCTATGACCAGCAGCGGCAGGCGCGGCGCGATCACGCGTTTAATCAGGCGGCCAGGTCCTTGCTGGATCAGGTGGATTTGCGTTTAACCACCGGTGATATCCGGCGCGATCCTTATGCGGCTCAAAAAACTTTGCGGCAGTTGGATGGCCGGTTGAAATTACTGGTGGCGACCAAGGGCGTATCACAAAATCTTTATGCCGCTGAGACAGCTTCCGTGCGGGCCGCCCTGAGTCGGCGGAATGCGGCAATTTCCGGTGTCATTTCCGATGCGGCGGCTTATGCTCAAATATTAAGCCCGCCATTGACGGTGGGAGATTACATTTCCTCTCTTGCGGCTTACAAGAGCGCCCATCCGGATGGACGCTACCTATCAGTAGTGCAAGGATTCTTGGAAAAATCTGCCGCTTTGCGGGCCGTCGCTGCGTGGAGCGAATTACGCAAAAGCTGGGTGGGGAGTTTGTCCAATCCGCAGCGCAGTGAGGCCCAGGCACGCGTGGCGGCAATCGCGAAATACCTTACGAAGTTTCCCAAATCGCCGTTTATCCAAACCGCCAAACATTATTCCTATTATCTCTCTCAAGCTCTGGCCGCGACCGCCGCGGATGGACCCTGGTCGGGGCAGTTTACCGGAGTGCTGCACAATAAGTTGTTGCGCGGGCTGGATACACTTTCCACTTCCGATGGGAAAACATATTTTGTTTTGCCCGGTACCGCAATCAGCAAAAATACCATAGGCAACGACAAGGTGCTTTGCTTTAAGGCGATTACTTCGGCGGACACCGGTTCGCGAGAGCTCATTGACCTTCCCTTGGGCGTATCGCTTACTTCGGATAAGCCGCTGCGCAGTCCGCAGGCGATATTATCCCGGCAGTTGGCCAACATGATTAACGCTATGTCGCTGGGCCAGTGGGACACCATCGGGTTTAGGGAAATACGCCTGCTCAAATCATCCTCGGCTAACCCCGTGGTAAGGGGGCTGCTGCTTTCGGATGTTATTTCGCTCAATAAGCCGTTTCTCTCTAAAAATGCATCGCGGGCTTTTTCGTCCACAGTTCGTATCTTGCACGCGTTGCATTTGGAGAACGTCAATTGGTTGGATCCAGCCAAGACCGTGTCCTCCCATATTGCCCATGCGGTGCAGCGCGCCTTCAATGGCCTGCCGGACCTCAAGGCGATGATTGGCGGGTGCCAGCAGGAAAACCAGGCCTTGGCACATGCGGTGGATTTGAACATTGTCAGGCTGGCTATATGCCGTAAAGCGGCCGCCGGGTACGCGCTTAGTTGTGCGCTGCCGCCGGCGAACGGGGATACTGCCTGGGTCGTGGTGGCGAGCAGTACGAAAGACCATCTGGAAAAAATCGGCGTGATGCGCTCTGGGAAATGGATTCTGGTACCGAAAACCGAATCCGGAATTTCCGACGGGGCCTTGGCATTTATTACGGGCGGCGGGGAATAATGCAGCCCAGAAACAGCAAGGAGAATTTGTGATGGCTGGTGAAACATTTTTTGTGCGCTCACGAGGCAAGGTGACCGGGCCTTACGATGTAACCGGGCTGCAGCGCCTGGCGAAACTGGGGATGTTATCTCGTGTGCATGAGATATCCACGGATAAACAGACATGGTCTTCCGCAGCTTCAGTTCCGGGAGTACTTCCGGAAGCTGCCCTGCCACGAGTTCCCAGAGTCCGTCCGGACCATAACGCTGCCAGTGCACCGTCAAACTCCTACGAGATGGTAGACCCACCGCCTATGGAGGCCCCGCCCGCGCCAAGCAGCCCGCCCGCCCCCCAACCGTCCGCCGGGAACGGACCAATGGGGGCTTGTGGAGCCTGTGGCAGAGTGATGGAGGCTGCACTTCTTATTAACGATCGCGGCTGGCTTACTTGTCCGTCCTGTTATCAGCGGACGGTTTCTGCCCCGACGCCCAGGGGGCAATCCCCGCTGGGCGAATCCCCGGTATATGAGGAACGTACGGAAAGTTACCACGGGTACGCTGTGGCTTCTTTGGTACTTGGAATTGCGGGCTTGGTGGTACCGTTTCTCGGGTTAATCTGCGCGCTCCTGGCTGTCGTGTTCGGCCCGGTTGCGCTACGTGGTAATCGCAGAATTGGCAGCCGTGACGGTAACGGGATGGCGCGATCGGGTCTGATTATGGGCATTATTAGTCTTTCGCTCTATGCGATCTGGTTCATCTTGGCAGGCATTGAGGCCGCATCCATGGCCCATCGTTTTCCCCACTGATATTTATCAGATTCCGATCGGCCGGAATTATTCATCGGCAACCTAGATCTCCTTTAATCCTTCTACCAGCCTCCAAGCCGCTTCCGCCATCGCAAGTCTTCCCGCCGCACGCTCTATTGTGCTCTGACTATTCGCAAGCTCATGTTCGAATGCCCTGCGAACCGCCTCTCCTGCATCGATTCGTCGCATAATTTCTCCAACCATGCGTGTTCCCTTGACCATGGCTTCCTCTTTCAGCGCTGCAAATAGATTGTCCGGCAGCGCGGAGGCGGGCCGGAGGATCTCAGGTAGTCCAGACAACGACCGCAGTACGACTTCCGCATCCGCCCAGGAACCCTTCGCGGCACTCTCGGCCCGCATGCGCAAGCGTTCATGCTCCCGGCAGAGCGGTGGCATTTGCTCTTGGGCGGCCTCCACCGCCCGACGGCGTCGCTCGACCTCGCCGCGTATCGCTCGCACCTCCTGCTCAAGGGGAATAATTCTCCAAGGGGATGCAGCGTTTAGCTTCAGGCAAGCGGCCTGGACGTGGCGGGGAAGTGGCGCAGGTGTTACCGCGATCTCGGGGACGCGGGCCGGTGGAAAAGGACGCAGGAGTTGCTCGGCCCTTTCGCGCAGTCCACGGGCCAATTCTTGCACATGGGCATTAAGCCAGCAATGAATGCGCACGCCTGCAAACGGGTCGAATGGGTCTGGCTCCCGCGTGGCAAGTGCGCACCACGGACAGGTAGCCAGCCCCACAAAAAAAACGTGCCCAGGGTCGGCATTGCACCTGCGGATCCGCTTGAGCAGCATTTCCAGGGCCAGCCGCCATTGGCCAGCCGTCGGCCGCCCGAGGTACTGCTGCCCCACAAAAGCCCTCCTGAACAATGCTGTCAGCTCTGACGATGCCCCGTAGGCACCCGGTGGCGGAACCGCCCCATCGGGTAAGGATAGAACGCAATTTCCGGAGCGGATCATATTCCCCATGCCCGGCGGCTCTGCGCCCCCGCCTGCTGCAGAATAAAACGGGTGTTTTCCGAGGTATAAAAGCTGGAATAGGATAACCGCTAAACCGAAAGTGTCGTGCAGAGGGGTAAACCGAACGTTTCCAAGATTGCACCCCTGCAACTCCGGCGGCGTGTACTCCTCAACGCCGACACCAGATGCCGGATAGAACGTGCCATCCGCGCCGCGAAGCTGGAAGGAGTCACAGTCAACAAATTTGATCAGCCCCTTTGATGTTACTCGAAGGTTCCTCTGGTTCACATCTCCGATGACGATTCTATACAGGTGCAAGGTTTCTACGGCCGCCGCCAAGTTGCGGCCCACATAGACGAGAAATTGCCAGTCTTTGTCCGGAAAATATTTCGCCCGGGTTTTAGGTTGGTAGAGATCATGGATTTCCCGGCCACCCACAAAGCGCATCGTGAACCCGCACATCCGACCACCCGCCTTCTCCAGAAGGAGGGACTCCGGCCAGGCGGCAACGCCCCGTATCTGGTCTGCTGTGGCCGACAGCATCGCCCGCAGTTTAGATTCGAGGTTGCCGACCAGCCGATTTGGATGGTACAGCTTGGCTACGCGTGCCGGATATTCCGCCAGTTCATAGATTTCCCCCTCACCACCGGAGCCTACGCATTTGCCCAGGGTCAGCCGGTTGCCATGCTCATCCCAGTAGGTCGCCATCATTCTTGTCCTGCCCATGCCCGCAGATCAGCACCAGAGAGCGGTCGTCATCGACCCGGCTTTCCATAGATTCTGACCCCAGAAATTGGCGTAGCTGCCGTTCAATGACGCGGCGCGGGGTACTGCTGCGGATCGCGTCACGCAGTTGGGCGAACAGCGGGTAGAAAAACGGCCGATGGGCCTTCTGTTCGCATAGGTTCAGCGCTATCGGACTTAAGCCATCGGTAAAAAGCGCTACCTCGGTAATGGGCGTGGCTCGCAATTCAAATCTCAGATGCTCCTCGAAGCGGCTTTCCGTTAAAAAGCTTGTGGTGTTAACGAACTCTCCGTTTTCCGGCCAGAAAACGGGAGCATATTCGCCGCCACATCCTGCGACGATGACCGAATCGCCGATTTGGGCGAAGGCGCTGCTATCGGGCCCGAGCATCGCAAGCGCGATAGTCGTGGCGTAGCGCCGCATCGGGCGTCGGCGAGCATGGCGGGAGATCGCGCCTCTCGCCTGCTCGAACATCTCGAGAATCTGATCACGGCCGACATCGGCGGCTCCGGAGTGGTCTGCAACAAATCGTTCAGCCGAGTTAAGCAGTGCATCGCCGGCCGTCCTTGCACCAATTCGCCCGAACTCGGCGCTGCCCGCACCGTCCGCCACGACAGCTATCGCAATGGGCACGCCCCTCGGTTGAACAAGGCGGCAACGGCAGTAGTCCTGGCAACGCTTACGGCCTTCCCTGTGTGCCCGCCCAGCCACGGCCGCAGTCCATGCGTGCCAACGCCAAGGTCCGGTCATACTGCCTCCCAGTTCGAGGTGGCCGGCAGGCTCACCCTTTCGCTGCCACCCTCCCCGCCGGCGCGGGAATTTGAAACGGATCGCTGCGACCTGGAGAGCCATTGGAAAAGTTCGCGGAACCTCAATCCGGACAGCTTTTTTGGAATGGTGTTGGATAGTCCCGCAAGCATCCCCATATCTGCAGCGGCCCCAACCCCTATTGGAAAAAAGGCTATTGCTTTCTGCGATTCCAAACGGCGCAGACGCTCCGCGGCGATAGAGCAGTCATCGGTGGAGGACCCGTCGGTCAGCAGGAAGACCCAGGGGCGGTAGTAGTTGATGCGGTTGGCTCGGTATGACTGTTTGCGCCGCTCCACGGCATCCAAACCAGCGACGATGGCTGCCCCCATCGGTGTGTCGCCTTCGGGGCGCAGGATAGGCGGCACGAAATTGTCCACAGTTGTAAAGTCGCAGACGGTTTCGACCCGTCTGCCGAAGGTGATGATGGACACCTCCACGCGCTTCGCGGCCAGGGGGTCCTCGGTGAGGGAGGCCTTGTAGAATTGCAGGCCCCCATTCAACTCTCCGATGCGCGTGCGCCCACCAGAAGCCACCCTGAAAGTCTGGCCGTCCTCGGTGCAGCTGTAGCCCAAGTCCTGAAATTCCCCGCCCTCGATGGTGCCCATCGAGCCGGAGGTATCCAATAGCAGCAGGCACGCGCAGCGAGGCTCGGGATTTTCGGCGAACTCAGCTCCGTGACCAAGGACGATTTGCGTGGCCATGACATTCCCCCAAAGGCAACCAAGTGTAGGTGGCGAAGATGCCCAGTATTATGCCATTTACCCAGTGTGATCGCAAGGGCGATTCTTGGCCGTGATTCTTGCCCGATTCTTGCTCATCTTACACTTGCTCATCCTGCCTGGTTGCCACGGTTTTTCGACCGCAGTAAGATACTAAAGGAGGAAACATCGTTTGCGTCCCTGCGAGTTACTATTTGGGGAAAAGCCAATGAAATTCAAACATATTTTTATCGCGGTTGTTGTGGCGGTGGCGGCAGTGGGTTACGGTTCCAGTCCTGCCTCATACGGCTCAACGCCTGCGTCGATCGCCTTTAACAAGGTCATGGGACCTGCGATTTTAAAGGCGGAGCTGGCGCTGCGAGCGCTTAACAAGAATTTCCCCGCCAATGCAACTGACGCGCAGCGTCAGCAATTGCATGCTCGGGAAGGTGCAATTCTTGCACGTCTGAAGAGCACACTTTTAAAGAAAAAAAAGCTGTCGGCAATATTTACGGTGACCAATGTCCTTGCGGACAATCCTAAAGGAAAATTCGAAGTCGAGGGAACCATCAAGTGGCATCAGCCTGCCGTGCGCAGCCGTGCCGTGCGCCAGGCTATTGCAACAATCAATAAAACCTATGAATCCACCATGGAGACGATATCGGAGAACAGCTACAGCGGATATGCCGATCCGCGCGAGGGCAGGAGCCAGGACGTTCAAGCCGCTGCCGAGGTACGCCGTACCGAACTTCAAGGGATCGCCAGCGAGATCGCTCCCCCTCCGCAGCAAATATTTGTACGCGACGCCGATCATGGTGTGTTGGCTTGGAAAAAGGGACAAGTTCAGACCGTTTTTGGGAGAGTAACATCGGTGGAGGTCGGCCCTGTTTCGATCGGCGACTACGCCCACACCCAGGGCGATTACGTGGCTTGCACGATCCGGATGCGCTGGATCGCGGCTCATGCGCCCCAGGCGGCCAAGGAACCAGCAGTGCCGAAACGGCCGTCATCACCTGCGGAATTCCAAATTATGCTCAAGGGCGGCTCAAAAATCCATGTGACCAGCTGCGCCAAACATGGACAACGAGAACGCAGGAGTTAGGAGTTAGGAGTTAGAAGGGTTTGGAAGGCGCGGTGAGCAATGACTTAACGAATTGAAGTTGGCGAACGGGATCTCACGAGAGCACCGGATGATAATCCGGTGGTTGATCTAATGCCACGAGCCAACCACCGGATTGGACGAGATTTCAGATTTCAGATTTCAGATTTCAGATTTCAGATTCCAGATTCCAAATTCCAGATTCTAAATTCCAAATTCCAGGTTCCAGGTTCCAGGTTCTAAATTCCCGGCCCCCCGGCCCCCGATTCTGGCCACGCGGCGGTGGCGGGATATAATCTTGGGCGATGATGGTAAGAAATGTTATTACAGTTGGATTGAATCCGGCGATTGATTGTGTGGTGCGGTGCCAGGGGTTTTTGCCAGGGGAGGTGAATTCCGGGCGGTTGGTGGCGCGGATCGCGGCGGGTAAGGCGGCCAATGTTACGCGGGCGCTGGTGTTGCTGGGGCAGGATGTGCGGGCCTGCGGTTTTTTGGGGGAGGGCGATTGGCCTTTCTTTAAGGAGCAGTTGCACAAACTTAGGCCTGGAGCAGTGGCGTGTCATTTTGCGCTTTTAATGCAGGCCACGCGGCAGAATATCACCATCCTGCACGGCGACACGGAAACGCATATACGCCTTGCGGGCTTTGAGGTAAACAATACAGATATTGCGGCCATGGAAAAGGACTTGAAGGAAACAGTGCAGCCGGGAGATGCAGTGTTGTTTTCCGGTAGCCTGCCGGTGGGGCTTTCGCCGCAGCAGTTTGGTGATTTGCTGGACGTAGCGCTGGCTCTGGGGGGCATGGTGGCGGTGGATACAACGGGGGAGGCATTAACCCTGGCGTTACGCAAACGATTATGGATTGCCAAACCCAATGCCGAAGAATTGGCACAGGCTTGGGGAACTGGCAAACTGGAAACCGTTGCGGATATCACCGGGGCGGCTGCAAAACAAGCGTGCAAAGTGGAGAATCTGCTGGTAAGCCGGGGCCAACTTGGTGCGTTGCTGATTCGACACGGCGAATGCTTCACAGGCAGTATACCCACGGCGGAACCGGTGATACGCACGGTGGCATGCGGTGATCATTTGCTGGCGGGTTTTGTCCATGGCTTAGCGCAGGGGAAAACGCCGATGCAGGCGCTGGGAATCGGCCTGGCGTTGGCAACCGCGCGTGCGGTTTCAGCGGATTTGGAAATTTTCGATTCAGCGAAATATTGCATGTTTCTGGAACAGGCGGTTGTAGCGCGGGTGTAAATTAGCTGAACCTTATGGTAAACTGTTACGTATAATACTGGCGTTGGCACTGTGCTTCAGCAGATCATGGCCAAAAGCCGATAATATGCGGAAGAAAACAGGCATCTGGAAGAATCCAGTGTCCGAGAGATATAAAGAGCAAGAGGTTGAAGCGGTGTAACATGCCGCATTTTAGCTGTGACAGATGCGCGGACGGCGCATGAAAACGAATAAGTTTTTGTTGTTAATTTATATTTTGGTGAATTTGTGAGCCAGATAACCCCCACCCCAAGCGGTTCTTCGGTCCGGATTGGTGAAGTAGCTGCCCCCTTGCCGGAGCATAACCATTCGCATTCGGAACATTCTCATGCAGTCGATGGCATTGCCTGCGCCTGCGGCCATGACCATGAGGCCGGCCCGCAGGGCCAAGCGGTGGGGCATAGCCATTCCGGCGTGAGTTTACAATTGCAGCTTTCGGTTCTCGTGCCCACCACGGTAGCGTTATTAATTTTAGCCGGTATTTTCTACCAGTTCCCCACGGAAATACCGATTGCCCGTGCGCTGGGTCTGTTGGCAGCACTGATTTCCGGCGGGCCAATTTTCTGGCAGGCGGCCAAGGGATTATCCCGCGGCAGAACCAATGTCAATGAACTCGTGGCGTTAAGCATTATCGGAGCCATTGCCTTGGGCTGGCTTATTGAGGCTGGCCTGGTGGCGTTATTGCTGCAGGTTGGTGCATTAATTGAACAGGTGGCCACGGAAAGCGCCCGCAACGCGGTGCTGGCCCTCCAGAATCTGGCACCCGTACACGCCCGTGTGCGCCGGGGTGAAAAAGATGAAATTATCCCCGCTGAATCGCTGCGTGAGGGCGATATGCTGGTTATTGAACCCGGCGAACGCATCGCCGGTGATGGCACCGTGGTCACGGGTTCCACCAGCGTGGATGAATCCATGGTGACCGGGGAATCCATTCCGGTTGATAAGACCGCGGGGGGCACGGTTTTAGCGGGTACCATTAACCTGACCGGGTCGGTGCAGGCCCAGGTTACACGCGTCGGTGAACATTCGGCATTGGGTCAAACCATCGCTTTGGTGCGGCGGGCGCAGCAGTATCAGCCGCAGGTGATTCGTGCTGCTGATCGGTTTTTCTCCTTCTATACGCCGTTGGTGCTGATCTTGTCGGTGGTGGCATTTTGGGTTTCCGGGCAGCCGGGGCGCATGATCACCATGTGGGTGGTGGGTTGCCCCTGCGCGATGCTGCTGGCGTCGCCATTGGCTATTGTGGTGGCCCTGGCCCGTGCCAGCCGTAGCGGTATTCAAATCAAAGCCGGGCCGTTTGTGGAAGCGTCGGTGAATCTGGATACGGTGGTGTTTGATAAAACCGGCACGCTGACCACAGGCAAATTTATTGTCCATAGCGTGCGTCCGGCGGAAGGCGTGGATGAAAGCCGATTGCTGGCTCTGGCGGCGGCGGTGGAAAATCGCAGCAGCCATCCCTTGGCCAAAACAATCTGTTCTTATGTGCGGGATCGCGGGGTGGCGTTCCATGAAGCAGCCGATGTAAAAATTCTCGAAGGTCTTGGCGTGGAAGCCGAAGTAGATGGGGGAGTGACGCGCGCGGGGTCCCTTAAAATTCTTCCACCGGAATTAGCTGCCGGTGCGGGCAATGTGGAGGCTGCGGAATCGGAATTGCCGCTGGTGCCGGTGTATGTGATGCACGAAGGGCGCTTAATGGGGTCCATCTGCCTGACGGATGAAATTCGCCCCGAAGCGCGCCGCGCCATTAAGCATCTGCGGAATCTGGGTGTGAAGCGCATTGTCATGATGACCGGTGACCGCCGGAAGACGGCTCAAATGGTCGGCCGTGCGGTCGGCTGTGATGATATCTATGCCGAACTGCTGCCGGCGCAAAAAGAAGAATTAATTCGGCAGTTGCAACGCGGGGACCATGGCGTGGCCATGGTGGGTGAAGGTATTAACGACGCGCCATCTCTGGCGGCAGCTACGGTGGGCATCGCGCTGGGGTTGCGGGGTACCGATGCGGCCATTGAAGCGGCGGACGCGATTCTCCTGAAGGATGATCTTACCCGTATTCCGTTGTTGATTTATCTGGCTCGTCAGACGCGTGTCGCGATTTACCAAAATATCGGATATGCTTTATTTTTCGCAATCTTCGCATTGGTAGCGGCGGCCTTCGGCCTGTTCGGCCCGGTGGTTGCGGCCCTGATTCACATGCTGGCAGTGGTTGTCATAGCGGTGAATTCGGTGCGGTTGGCGGGTGATGTCGGTGTGAACCGCAAACCATTGCCCATTGGCGTACGCAAAAAAGCAGCGCCCGAGGGAATCGGTGCCCCGGTGCTGTCTCAGGCGTGAGTGTCTTTTTAACCAAAGTGAAACTTTTGCGGGAAGTGATCGGGTTGCGGGAAAGCGCCGCAATCTGCAACAGTATCAGCGGCTTGTAAGGAAATTCAGGCGTGAAGCGATCAATCACGGTAGCATTTTGGGTTTTGATGGGATTGCTGCTGGTCACAGTGACCTTGGCCATTGCCACATTCAAGTACGGGGCGGTTTGTTTCTGGGCGGCGATGTTCGCCGCTCTGGGACAGACGGTTCTAGCGTTTCTGGCCTGGTGGGGCTTACGCCTGGCGCGGCAGCAAGCTGCGCTCGTGGATGAGGCGGAGGCGGAAGCCAGCGTGAAATTTACGCCCCTGGCCCCGTTGGGCGCGTTTCACATGAGCTATTCCGATGAAACCGCCAGCTCAGCGGTGGCGGCACCGGCACCGGTGGCCCCGGAAGATATCACCACGCTGGATACCGGCTTTCAACGCGTGATTGTGGGTTTGTGTTCCCTGGGATTTCTGGTGCTTGCCGGCCTGATCGGGCTTTTGGTTTATCGTGATTTCGCGGCAGTTTCGCCTGGACATGCCATTGTTATTTCTCCGGTTCCCCTGGATCCCGGTGCCGTGGTGGCCGCGGGTACGGCGTTATTAATTTATATCCTGCTGATTCCCTTTTCCCGCCCCCGGCCGGAAACCGAAGGTCTCGTTGATGCTTCTAACGGTATTGTCATTTTGGGCATTCCCGGTGCGGTAGTACTGCTGGCGGCGGTTATTGCAGTATGGGCCAAGGTGGATTATGCCAGTCAGACGGCAGCGATATTTATCGCTGCGGTGCTGGTGTTGCAGGCCTTTGAACTGGGAATTAATTCCATCCGCAGCCATGGCGGAATCGTAGAACTGGACCAGGCCGGTGTGGATTTACAACAATTGCCGCTGGTTCCCATGCTTTCCAGCGGGTGGATCGTCGGTATCAAGGTGCTGGTTTCCGAAAGCATCGGCATGGCCAGCAGCGGCACGACGGTCGTCGCTATTTTTTCGCGGTTAATTCCGCGCATTGTGATTGCGGCATTGATGTTTGTCGTGCTGTTAAGCACCATGCACGTTGTGCCGACCGGTGAGGTGGGTATTCTCCAACATCTGGGTGTGACAACGCCTGCGGATTTGGCGCATCCATTAAAGGCTGGGTTGCATATTTTGTGGCCATGGCCGATTGATAAACTGCAAGATGAACCGACGGATAAAGTCAATCTGGTAGTAGTTGGCTCGGAAGAGCGTGATAAAAACCTGCTGGGCAACAATGCGTTTTCGTTTTGGAGCCAGCATATTTCCATTCCGGATCAGGAATTTTTAACCGGGGATGTCAATCCGGACGGCAGCCCGGCGTCGCAGTTGCTTGATGGCTTTGTGGCGGCGTGGTGGCGGGTGAAAAACCCCGGTGAATTCTTTGATAATGTCTCAACCAGCAACATCATCGAAGTCGGTGGATTAACGGGTGCCGGATCTGCGCTGCATTTGCGGCGGATGGATTCGGCGTTGGTGCATCAGGTTCTTCTGTATGCTATCACGCGGGTATTTGCACAAAATACCCTTAAGCAGATCATGGAGTCCCAAGTTGGACCAGTATCCGAAAGCATTAAAGAGGCGATGCAGAAGGTGCTGGATCAGATGAAATCCGGTATTGTGATTTTGAGCGTGGAAATCAAAGATATTCATCCGCCCAAAGGTCAGACGCAAAATACCGCACAGGGAAGATTGTTAGGTCCGGCGGCAGCGTTTGAACATGTTGTCGCCGCGAGAGAGCGTGAACAGCGGTACGTTGACGAGGGGCAAACGGAAGCGTACGCGGATGTAGCGCAGGCGCAAGGCTATGCCAAGGGCCAACTATTGGCGGCGGACGGTTACGCCACCAAGGTTGTCAACATTGAACAGGGGCGAGCCAAGGCGCTGACGGTTCAGTCAAAGGCCTTTACGCAGGCGGCACCGGCGGCAATGTCCTGGGCGTTCTATCAGGCATTGGGCAAGATGTTCGGCCGGGTGAACAAGGTTGTGTTAGGCCCGGGCGTAACGCCGCCGGAAATTTGGCAGATCGGCCATCGGTCATCAGGCAGCATGATGGTGCCGCCGCCGTCCGGACCGCCGGGCGGCATGGGAACGCCGGGTGGGCCCGGTGGGCCTAATTCCCCTGGAAGTGCAAGCGGTGGGTCGCAATAACTTCAGGCTGGAAAACCTCGGCCCAAGTTTATCAGGTTGACAGGAAAATTGAGTTACGGAATCCTTAAGGAAGTATCATGCGTAAGTTAGCTATTGGAACCATCGTGGCGGTTGTGCTGGTCGTGCTGTTTTGCGAGCTATGCACAGTTGTCGCCAAGCCGTATCAGAAGATATTGCTGGATCGATTCGGGAAAATTGTTTCACATCCCACGCGGATCTGCTACAACTGGTTTTTATGCTACCCGACGGACCGCGTGATTCGCCTGGACATGCGGCTGCATTTGTACCAAAGTGATAACCGCGAAGTCAGCACCAGCGCCGGCGAGCCGATCAGCATACGCACCTTTGCACTGTGGAAAATTGTTGATCCTGTTCTGTATGTGGATCGGTTGCCCGGTGGTACACCCGCGGTTCAGCGGTATTTGGATAACAAGATACAAAGCGCCGTCCTTAAACAGATCGGGCATTACACGCTTGATGAAATGTTCAACGTGGATGTTAAGAGATTAAAAATGCAGCAGGCCGAGCGAAATATTCAGCAAAAAGTGGATATCGGCATGCAGTCGCTGGGTATTGATGTGGTGAAAGTCGGCTTTGCACGCATGACCTTTCCGCCTGATGTCGCCGCCCGCGTTTATCAGCGTATGACCGCGGAACGCAATAAAATCGCCAGCGAATACATTAATCAGGGGGAAAAGCAGGCCCAGATTACTATTGCTCAGGGGCGCGAGAAAGCCACAGAAATTCGCAGTGCCGCCAGCAAACAGGCCGCCATTATTCGCGGACAGGCGGACGCCAGTGCCTACGCTATTTTGAATTCAGTACAGGAAACACCGCAGGCCCGGCAGTTTTATCGCTTCTGGAAATCGCTGCAATTGTTCCAGAATTCCATGGGCAATACCACCTACTGGGTCCTGACGCCCAACAATCCGGTGACCGAACCGCTTTTTGCCCAGCTGAAAATGGTGGAAGGCTCCGGAGCTAAAACGCTGATGAAATCGAAACCACAGGCGGCCAAGTAAGGCTCGGCTTTTAATGCCCGGCCAATGGATTAGTACAGTAAGGTTCTCAGGAATGATCGCATGACCCAGGTTGATGAACATCATAATTCTCATACGCATGATCACCATCATGACCATGAGCTGAACGTATTGCCCTCCGAGGTCCCGACAAGCCGCTGGACAAGTCCGCAATTTGTCCTGCTTTACTTTGTCATCGGTATCCTGATTGTCTGGATACTTAGTGGGTTTTATCAGGTGGGCGTGGGCGAAGTGGCGGTGGTGGAGCGGCTGGGACAATATGAAATGCTGCCCGGCGGTAAACACGCACTGTTAATGGAAGCCGGATTGCATTATCACATTCCCTGGCCCATTGACACGGTTCACATTGTTCCTCTGGAACGTGAACACCTGCTGGAAGTCGGCGATTTTAATTCCTCTCCTGCGGCCTCGGCCAATCTTGAGAAGGCTTATCTGCGGCGTGGATATTCCAAGCGGCTGCTGAATGCAATATTTAATCCATATCTGATCACCGGTGATAAAAACATTCTCCATGCCCGCGTGGCTGTGCAATATCAGATATCGCATCCGCTGCAATTTATTCTCGCGGTTTATCAGCCGCCCGGCGGGTTGCCTAACCAGGCATGGAATAAAGTTATGAGCCTGCTGACCGATCGGGAATTAATTCACAAACTCGCTTATGCCACTGTTGATGAAGCCCTGTACAGCGGCAAAACGGAGGTGGAGCAGGAACTCTACGACCCCGTTAAGCCCACGGCAGGGCTGCAACGCCTGGTCGGCAAGCTCAATCTTGGTGCCCAGGTGGAGCGCGTGGAACTTAAATATATCCATTGGCCCAGCGCGGTCAACGCCGCATTTTCTGCTGTGCTCAATGCCCGCCAGCAGAAAAATCAGTTTCACCAGGATGCCAAAAAACAGTACAACCAGTTGGTGATTCTGGCCAATGCGCAGGCCCAGACCATTTTGAATCAAGCCCAGGCCAAAGCCGCCACGACGGTGGATGAAGCTCAGGGCGAGGCCAATGCCTTCAGTCAGGTTCTTGCACAATATAAGCAGAATCCACGCGTTATTACGCTTAAACTTTTAAACGATACATTAAGCAATGTGATGAACAACGTGGGCCGGGTATTTTTCGTGCAGCCGCACCAGCAGATTATTCTGTCAATGCCGCCGCCGCCCAAAAAGGTTAATATTCAGTCAGCGCAGTAAGTTCGTGGCAAGCGTACCCCTTTGCGGGGCTTATTCTGGAGTTATGGATGGTTGCGGACAGTCAGGCAATTCAAACAAGACAGCTTTCCAAGGTTTATCCCGGCTTTTTCAAAAGTCAGCAAGTGCCCGCTTTGACAGAGCTGAATCTGCGCGTAGACCAGGGCCAAATCTTCGGCTTATTGGGGCCTAACGGAAGTGGTAAAACCACCACCATTAAATTATTACTCGGGTTGATCAATCCCACCGCCGGTGATGCGCTGGTGATGGGGCAACCCGCCGGTGATCAGGAAACCCGCCGACGTATCGGGTATCTGCCCGAAGAAAGCTATTTGTATCGCTTCCTTAACGCCCGTCAAACCCTGGATTTTTACGCCCGGCTCTTTAATATGAATCGGGCCGAACGGCGTCGTGCGGTGGATTATTATCTGGATTTTGTCGGTCTGGATCCCAGCGTCCGGGGGCGGAGAATTGGTACATATTCCAAGGGGCAGACGCGCCGTGTGGCTTTAGCGCAGGCCCTGTTAAATAATCCTGACTTAATTATTATGGATGAGCCGACATCGGGTTTGGACCCGGTGGGTATGCTGGAAATAAAAAACATGATCATGCGGCTGAAAGAAGCGGGAAAAACCGTTCTGCTTTCGAGCCACCAGTTGGCGGATGTTGAGGATGTTTGCGATCGACTGGTGATTTTATATCGCGGACGCATTGAACTGGAAGGCGCCCTGCGTGACCTGCTGGAGAAAAAGGACGTATTCCAGCTTTCCGCACGCAATGTCTCTGATGCGCTGCAGGCTAAACTGTCGCAAATCGCCGAGCAGGAAGGGGCCACGGAAGTTCGCACCGGTCGTGCACGGGTACGCTTGGAAGATTTATTCAAAGAGCTTGTAGCGCGCAAACGCAGCGGAGAACTCCGGTAAAAACGTTGGGCTTGTCCGTGGCTTACCGCGGTCGTCAGGAATGAAGTATTTAGATGTTTGGATTATTACAACAGTTAGGCCCAAAAATTGCCGGAGCCGGAATCGCTCTGGGAACGGTTTACCATCCGCCGTCGCAGCACCACTATGTCACTATCTTCGCCGATGTGGTGATTGTGCTGTTGATTCTGGCCTTTGTGCTGACGGCTTTTCGGGATATCGCCCGCCTGGGGCGCGGTTTCTCGCGGGCTTGGGCCATCGGCCGCGTGACAATTTTCGAATCCTGGAATGCCCGCATGTGGGCCGTGCCGCTGGTTTGGTTCGCGGTTTGCGTGCTGTTGGGTCTGCTGATTGTCCGCGGCTATGAGCCATCCGGCGTGGTCCGCGTTTACATGACCATTTTTCTCCGCGCGCAGGCCTTAATTTTACTGGTTTACCTGGGGCTTCTGGCCTGCGTAACGCTGCCACGTGAACGGGAACGCCACACGCTGGTAACTACCGGCAGCAAACCAATCTCCCGCCTGGAGTTGCTGCTGGGGAAGGTCATGGGGCTATCCGCCGCCGGTGCCATCATGCTGGCGATCATGATGATCCTTACGTGGGGTTATATGAAAGTGGTGGATCTGAAAATCCGCCATGATGCTCAAGTGCTTTATGCCATGCAGAAAAAAAGCTATGACAACGTCCAGCGCCGTATGCCGCCGGATACCGGTGTGAAATACCTCGCTAAGCACGGCATGCTTCAGGCGCAGAATTATGTCTCCGGAATATTTGGCATCGCCGGCGGCGTGGACTACCGGACCAACCCTCCTACCCGGTTCCTGAAGGGCGGAAGTTCCGAAGTACTCTACTTTGAATTCCCATCGCTGCCGGCCACCGAGTATTACCGCCCCATGTTTGAGTTCCAGTTTCCTGTCGTGCATGCCCTGCCTTCCACCAAGCCGGTATCGATTGATGTTACGTTGGTCCAGCGCAGCAACCCCATGAATACCCAGGAAAAGACGTTGCCCCTGAATGCCGCAGGGCAGGCTTTCTGGATCCCGAAAAATCCCACGGCTTTTTTCAGTTATGGTAATCCTCAGACTGGGCAAATTTATAATCCCGGGCCGGTGGTGGTGAAGGTAACCTGTCCGAATTTTGGCGTTTACCTGGGCATTGGTGATGGCTTACGGCCGCCGAATCATACCAGTTGCATGGCCGTGAGTTTAGACACCAACCGCACGCCGCACCACTCCGGTATGCTTGCGCCCAAAGCCAATCCGGTGATTACCGGATTTAAAGATAATGGCAAACAGGAAATTGTCGGCCCCAGCGTTCGCCACCCGCAAATTAAGCCTGAAGTGGCCTCCTGGGATTTCCGCAATGTTGACCAGCAGCAAATCCCGATTGGTCCGCATGGCAATTTTACTGTTCACATGGTGATCAGTGTGGATAAACAATCCAATGAAGCGCGGGCACCGGTGGCGCAGGTTGTGGCTTACAATACCAGCGATCCACGCGATCGGCGGGTTCAATCTGTTTATGTCAACGAAAAGCGCATCACCACTATTAAGTTGCCCTCCACCCTGCTTGTGGCTGGTGATCTGATTATCAACCTGCGCAGCGAAGTGCCGGGCCACTGGTTTAAGGTCAAAGAAAATTCCATGATCATCATGCAGCCGCCATCGAGCTTTGTGTGGAATTTATTTAAAAGTGAAGCGATTATTTTCTGTGAAATCGTGCTGATTATCAGCATTGGCGTGACCGCCAGCACCGCGTTGGGCTGGCCGGTGGCCATGTTGACAGCCATGGTAGCGTATATCCTGGGCAATCTGTTCCATTTTGTCCACGGGCTGTTTCAGTCGGGCGGCCTGCAGTTGTTTGATTTTGTTCAAGATGCCCGCATGAAACACATCTGGTACTATCAAATTGGATCATTTATTACCAATGTCATGGTGCACATCTTGTGGGTTGTTGTGCATCTGATGCCAGATTTCTCAAGGTATGATCCACTCTATTTTATCGTGCGATCCAAGGATATGCCTTTTGAAATTGTGTTCTTGGATATACTCTGGACGCTGGGGTGCGTTTTGCCTACCCTGGCGATCGGTTATCTGCTGCTGCGAAAACAGGAGTTGGCATAATGTCATCCAATACTCCCTTGCCTGAACCAATTCGTCCCGCCGGAAACTCCGGCAAGCGCATGGGCCGCGTGCGCAGTGAAGCGCGGCGCGATCAGGTGATTTGCCTGGCCATCGCCGTAATTCTCCTGGCCGGTATATTTCTGATCCAATCGCCCTTGCGTTCCCGCCGTGCCAAGCTGGTCACCAATCACAATAAAAGTGTGGGCGATCTGATTATGACATTCCCCCGCCTGACCCTCGGCGGATTTCGCGGAATTCTAGCCATGGTGCTGTGGGAAAACGCGGAAAGTGACAAAAATAAACACGACTGGGTGCCGCTGGAAACCGATTACAACGCCATTGCCGCTCTGGAGCCTTATTTCGGCTCGGCGTATATATTTAACGCCTGGAATATGTCGTATAATTTGTCCGCCCAATTCCATGATATGAACACCAAGTACAAATGGGTTCTCGATGGATTAATATATCTATATAAAGGCGAACATTACGTTCCCAATAATGCCAATATGGTCATGAATGAGGCCAATGACTTTTTCCTGAAGCTCGGCACCAGTTTTGAACGGCGCTATTACACCGCCCGCTGGCGTTATGATCTGGCGCACCTGTACCGGTATCAGCCGGGAAAGGTCAGCAGTCAGTTAAGCACGCTGGCAGAAGTGTATGACATTGTTCATCAGCCGCAATTTCATATCAAACTCTTGCCGCCGCGATCGGGTAGAGGGCCGCTGGGCCACGGCGTAGAAGTCAATGGCGTGCATTATCGCTATGGATTAAGCGTTTTCTATTTTGCCTATCAGGAATATCAGCGGGCACTGCATACAGTTCCAGGCCCTACGGACATGGGCCAGCAGGTGCTGGATTCCTGGCCTCCCATGACCCTGCGCTGCTGGTGCCGCGATGATCTTTTCTACGCCCAGCGCGTCATGAATCGCATTTTCAATCTGGACTCCGAAACGCAGATGCTAAGGCGCTTCCCGGCGCGCGTGGAAAATGTGGATGATTGCTACCGCAATGTGAAAGTCAATGCACCCCGCTCCATTGAAGCGTTCAAAAAATATCTGGTCCAATATCCATATCAGAAATATGTGCACACCCAGCACATCGTGGAAGTACAATACTATGAAGCCCTGGGCAAAGCGGAACACGAATTATTCCGTGGATTGGTAGCCTGGCAGAACAATAACCGCCGCTTCCGCCTGGGAGACGCTGCCGATCAAGACTTAGCGAAAGCCGTTGTATTGTATGACCAGGCTATTGCGGCTTATAACCATTATCTCGATGTGGCTTACCCCAATGAGCCTAACGGTATGGCCGACCCCAGCCGCAAGAGCGAACTTAAGTTCCTCAATGCCCTCCGCGCGCGGGTGGATGGTATCCAGAGTTTCCGTCTGACCGCGCAGCATAATAAACCTGACCTAAGCTTCCTGGCCCCCGTAACGTTGTCGTTCAGCGACTAGCGATTCTTACGGCAAATTTTCAAAAAACGCTGGATCGGGCTATAATTCAGTGCCTTAGTTGTTGCGCACGGAGAAAAAGCTCATGGTTCCTGTTGAATCGCCGACCTTAGCCCATACCGATACCGCTGGGTCGGCCCATCTACCCGCCAGTGTCGCTATTGATCTGGCGGATATTGCCGATCCGGCGCTACGCGGCGTGGCAGAAAAAGTCGCCTCTGGCCAGCGACTGGATTTTGACGATGGCATGGCCCTCTGGAATTCGCGCGATATATTTACCATTGGCGCCCTGGCCAATGCTGTACGGGAATCCATGCACGGGCGAATTGCCTATTACAATATCAATCGCCACATTAATTATTCCAATATTTGTGCCCTTTCGTGCAAGTTCTGCGAATTTCAGCGCAAACGCGGTGAACCCGGCGCTTATGAATATGATCTTGAGGAAATTTATCGCATCGCCGGGCAAGTAGATGCGGCCGGGGCTACGGAAGTTCATATTGTGGGGGGCCTGCACCCCTGGCTGCCATTTACCTGGTATCTGGAAATGCTTAGCGGTATCAAAAAGCGCTTTCCCCGCCTGCATCTGAAGTGTTTTACGGCCATTGAAATTGATCATTTTTGCCGTATTTCAAAGCTTTCCATCAAGGAAGTTCTCGAGGCGCTGCGTGAACATGGTTTAGGATCCATGCCCGGCGGGGGCGCGGAAGTATTTGATGACCGGGTGCATGATGCGGTATTCAAAGGCAAACTGCGCAGCGACGGGTGGATGCGCGTACATCGCTGTGCGCATGAACTGGGAATAAAAACCAATGCCACCATTCTTTATGGTCATGTTGAAACCCGCGCCCAGCGCGTGCAGCATTTAATTAAACTCCGTGAATTGCAGGATGAAGCCCCGGGCTTTCAGTGCATTATTCCACTGTCCTTTATTCCCGATGGCAGTGAACTAGGACACCTGCCCGGCAATACCGGACTGGAAGACCTGAAAATGCTGGCCATTTCCCGCCTCATGCTTCCCAACTTTCCGCACGTCAAAGCCTTTTGGATTATGCAAAGCATGAAGCTTTCGCAAGTCAGTTTGAATTTCGGTGTAGATGATCTGGATGGCACGGTGGTCTGGTATGACATCACCAAGCGCGAAGGCGGATCAGGCAATAAACATCAGGAACAAACCGTCGAAGATATCCGCCGCCTGGTCGTGGAAGCCGGCTATATCCCCATCGAGCGCGATACCCTGTATCGCCGCGTGATCCGCAACGGAAGCGCCTGGCAGGTTGCCCAAGAGCCGGCTTAGGCGAAAGATTTCAGATTACAGATTACGTCACGCGATATAGGATAAAGCGCAAACTGCGACATTCTCAACCAAGAACACGCGAGCTTTACTTCAAGACGGAGTTAGCACTTTTTAGCCCATGCCTGACCTTCAAATAAACGGGTGAAGGCAATAAATAAAGAGCGTGGCAATATTTTCGGGCGAGCGGCAAAATCGACGGCATAAATGCCGGCGCTGCGGGAATGGTCCGGCCTGGAAACCCGCACCCCAACGGCCCGCCCGGATTTATTGCCACGCCCTAAATAAATAAAAGCAGCATTTTTTCTTGACTTCAACTCAATACCGTCTTAGTATTACCTGCACTTGTAGTGCAAAATGATCGGGCTGATGGATTACGCGAAGCAAAGCGAGCGCATTTGCAGTTTTGCGCCCAAGTCGCAGATTCAGTTCGATTAGACTTTGAGATCTTTGAATCGGACGGGCCGGCGGCTTCCTAGAAAATTGGAGATTTTTATGGTCGCCAGAATTATTGGTTGTCTCCCTCATGCCGCCTATGTATCAATCCGATCTTCGCTGATTGCCGCCTCGGCTTTTGCTGTCGCCCTGGCTGGGGTTGCAGGTATTGCCGCACCGGCCCACGCCCTGACAATCGTGCCCACGTTTGACAGCTCCATTACCAGCAATTCAAACGCGGCCTCCTACGAGGGGGATATTAATAACGCGATTAACGCTATTGACAGTTACATTGCCAACCCTGTCCAAGTTAACATTGATTTTAAAAATACAAGTACCGGCCTGGGACAAAGCAGCACGTTTTTTAACTCGCTGGCATATTCCACGTACGTCTCTAATCTTAATAGCAACGCAGCACCTTCACCGTACCAGGCGACAGCCAACGCCACGCTGCCTACGACCAACCCGGTTCCGGGAAATAACAGTTCCAGTGTTGATATTACCCTCCCGCTTCTGCGGGCTTTAGGGCACTCAAACCTGGGGAATAACGGCGGTAATTTCGACAGCACCATTTCACTGAATCTAAGCGACATGAATCTCAATAGAACCAGTCCACAAAATTCCAGTAAATACGATCTACAGGCCGTAGCCGCACATGAGATCGACGAAGTATTGTCCATTGGCGGCAGTGGATCCAACCTGAGCACCAATACAACAACAAATCAGACCGGTAATGTCCGCCCCTTGGATTTATTCCGCTTCAGCGGTAATGGTGTGCGGAGTTACAATCCCAGCACGAATATCTCCTCCTATTTTTCCATTAATAAGGGGCAAAGCAGCCTGGTGCATTTTAACCAGAACGGCAGCACGGATTCTTCCGACTTCGGCGATTGGGGCAACGGCGCTGTCCCTGCCGAAGCTCAACCGAACAATCCGCCGCAGGTACAGGACGCCTATGGCGATCCCGGCATTCCCGGACCAAATTTAGGCTCCAATGAACTGATCGCGCTGAACGTGGTTGGTTGGAACTTGACAGCCGCTGGCTTGGCGGTGGCGTCGTCCGCAGTGCCCGAGCCGGCAACCTGGGGGCTTCTGGCCATCGGTGCCATTGGGCTGCTGGCACGTCGTCGGAAATTTTCTGCCTAGGTCAGCTCGAATGCGATAAATTCTATGAGTTTTTTAGAAGGCCCCCTGACGTTCACGCCAGAGGGCCTTTTGTTAGCGGTCTGTGATTCACTGCGCCTTGGGATGATAGCCCACGGCATAGCGATAGAAAATTCGGGAAATGCGTCGCGCCAGGATAGTGACCATTTCAGATTGAACCGTCTGTGAACTTTGGCTTACCGCTGTCCCGGTGGGAACGCGGGCAGTTACGGACAACCCCGGCGAGCCGGTCTTGGGCCACAATCGCGTGCCATCGGCTTCCACAACTTTCACCTGGGCGTCGGCATTTCCTTTGGTGAGTTGGCCGGCGCTTTCAATGGTAACGTCAAAGCGCTTGACGTAGACATAAATAACGTCATTCGCATGGACCGCGCGGGCGATATCCGCAATCCCCATGGCATGGTATTTTTCCGGATTCCGGCGCTGCAGGGCCACAATTCGGTATGCCGGCACAAAACGATTCGCGCATTTGCGCTGATAAAGGGTTTGATTCACCAAGGTCATCAAAGTGGCCATGGCATGAATACTTATTTGGCTGCTGGCGGATGTATCAACCAGCACCAGAATACGATTTTTCTTGGGCAACTTATATAGCGCCGCATGGGAGCCGTTGCCGGCAATCAGATAAGCCAGTTCGCATCCGCCCAGGCTGAATGCAGAGGTAATCAGCATCGTGGCGATCAGTGCGGCCCGGATAGGCTGGATGTTAGTTCGCATAGCCATTCCCCCGATTATGCCAGGTATAGAAACAGTGGGCCAGGTGGGTGCTGAAGCGCTGCAGCGTATTCATACGCACGGTATTGGCGTCGGTGTTATAACCGGGCAGCGGGCCGGATTTCGGCCATTGGGCGTTAATCGTGGTGTGAAACACATCGCCGTTGCCGGGAATTTTTGTGTTGTAAACCACGACGTGCGCCTTGATGTCCCCTTGCAGCACATAATTGGTCTTCTGGGAATGCACTGTATAATCCAGCAACTCAATATAAACCACGCGTGCAACCCCGAAATGCAGACCGATGGTTTTAACGGGCAAAACATCCCAATTCGGATTGGCGTTCTGATAATTCAGCACCAGGTGGTAATCCAAAATATGCGCTTTGGGAAGATGCTTTTTGAGACTCGCAGCCACAAACGCGGAAACCTCCTGCTGGGCCTGCGGATACGTGAACATCGTGGACGCATCTTCATAAACCACAATGGCCACGCTCTGTTTTTCCAACCCGCGATACTCTGGTTTGACCGCCACCCCAATGGTATCTTCTGCCGCCAACCCCAGAAATTGGCATCCCCCCGCACCCAGCGCTAACGCCAGCAGGGCCAGAATCGCCGTTGATCGTATCCAGTCTTTATGTCTGTGTTTATTAAAACCTGTCTTCATGTAATTTTCCTGGCCAAATCACCGTCATGCCTGAATCTTCAGCACGCCGGCGGGGTTCATCATTCACGGGCGCTGCCGCAGGCTCCTGCTGGGAATTCTAACCGTGGTGGCGGAACCATGCACTCATAATAAGAATTTTATATCCCCAGGCACCTAAGATAATCGCCGCCGCGACCAGCAATATCTTCCACCAGTTCCAGGCAAACCAGAAAAACGTTGGCCCATACCATGTGCCAGTGGTCACCCCCAACGCCCCGACAATCACCGCCGCCACCGCCAGAAAACCCACCATCGCTCCGCCCGGCTGCGTTGCCAATGCTGTCAGCCATTGCCCATGCGCCACATGGGTTACGGCCGTGGTGTAGCCGCAGGTCGGGCAGGGCCAGCCATATTCCGTGTAAAATCCACACGGAGGAAGCCCCAACTGCGTATGCGTCGCCATTCCCATCGGGCTGGGATTTAAATACAGACCAATCGCCAGCATCGGCACAAAAATCAGCAGAAGAAATCCCGACCACAACCGTATCCGATGGCGATACGCCCACACATAAGGCCCGCTTAAGCCAACACTAAGTTCAGATGGTTCCATCGCCTGCGACATGTCAAAGAGTATACAAGACTTGGGCACCGGCAAACAGCGCGTGCCCCCGCGCGCAAAGAAGTTGGGCGTGGCAATACATCCGGGCAGGCCACGGGAGTGTGAGTTTTCAAGAAGAACTATTCTCTTAGCTCTGGCATGGATGCCGTCGATTTCGCCGCTTGTCCCGAAATATTCCCACTGCCCATGGATCCACTGCCCATGCCGAGCGCGGTAGCCCAGATCCGTGGTGGCTGGGAAAATGGGGTTGGGATATACTGTTCTTCATTGAACGAGCTTAAAAGAGGGCCAAGCCATGACAATGACGGATGTCACCTTTTCATGTGTCCGGCGTCCACTGCTGCGTTCACTGGTTGGACAAACTTCAGGAATGCAGCAGTATCATGGCTCTGTTGGGAGGTACATTTCATGACCCCATCACCATTACCCATGGTCCCAGACCCCCAAGTGCCCGCCCGGCGTTTCCGTTGGGTGAGACCGACGATAACTTTAATGGTCGTGGTGGCCTTGCTTGGAGCGTTATGGTGGATCGGCGCAAAGCGGTTGCACGCCGTAGCCTGGAATATGGGCTGGCACGAAGGTGGCCTTTTTGCCAATCCAGCGATTTCGGCTTATCGCTCAACTACCCGAATACGCGCCTATGCGGGTCCGGCTCAGTTGCCGTCTTGGAAGGGCATGCCATGGCAGACGTGTGAGCCCGTTATCTACTATCAGAACGCAGCCCAAATACTTCCACCTCTGCGCACCGCCAAGGGGGCAAATTTACGGGGCCTTCGCCGCCAACCGCACGATTCTGCCACAGCTAACCGCAAGAAGGGCCAAGCCCATGCCGCTCCTGCCATGTCCACCGATTACGTAGTCGGCGATCAATTCGATATCCTGCCTGTCGTATTCATAGGTGGAGGGCAGCAGGGATCGAAAGCAGTAACATTCCAAACCCAGTTCGTATCCCCACCGCGGACCATATATGAAAATGTGGGCCTGACCGTAGGAGGCCGCACGTCAGGCCGCACGGCGCATGCCTTGTCGCGGATGCTGCACATGCCCTTGCAGCACCGCATCGCTATGCGGTTGGGGGCGATGACCGTCACGGAGTCTGTCACAATGCCGGTGGCCAGGTTCGGCGTTGAGTACGCTCAGGCACTTGAGCCCACCTATCAATGGAATGTTATCCAGCACCATAATATTCTGCCCGCCCCGCATTGTGAACGGCTCGGGCCGCCATCCTTAAATTTCTGCGTAAGCATCGGCCAAGACCTGATAGTTTCATATCACCATTCCGCCGGCGCAAAAATCCACGCCAATAGCAAGGACCAGGCCGCCCCGTTGTTGCGGCTTCACATGTCTATTAAGCCCCGTTCCCCGAAGCTGTTGCTGGCACGGGCCTGCAAGCTCATCCGCAAAGGGGCGGCCCACGGAGAGCTTGCAACATTCTTGGCCGGACCCTACGGAGGCGTGCGCGGCGGAACGGATTTCCAAAAAGCTGCCGCACTCTTGGGTGCTGCCGCCAGCGAGGCCAAGCGTGGCACACCGGGCAACGTGCCAGTGCATTTGGCCGCTCGGATTCAGGCCGATCAATGCTGGTTTCGGATTCTGCGTGTCGGCGACTACACCGGATCTTTGCGCACGCTGCAAAGCCTGTCCGCAGAATCGCCGGATGATCCGCAGATATTGCTTATGGTTGCGACACTCGAGGCCTCCCGGGAAAAAGTCCGAAAGCACGGCCCGGATTATGCGGCCGAACTGCAGATAATTGCCAAGGCCACGCGGGTGGCACCCAGCTACGCCGCCGCCTGGTGGGTCGAAGGGCAACTCAACGCGCTTGCAGGCAACCGGTCGGCCGTTATCAGCGACGACCGCAGATTCCTCGCCTTGGCGTCCCACATCGACATGTTCCCTTATCTATACGACTATCGCCTCATGGCGCAGCGTGTGGCGGCCACCCGGCAGTGGCTGGACGTTGTCAATCGAAGCGGCTCGGCCCCGAACCAAAAGAGTGCCAAGCCATGACAATGACGGATGTCACCTTTTTGTTTTCTGGATCTTCAGGTTTGGGGCTTGAAATTTTGCCGCAGTTATGATGCGGTAGCAGCCCTATGGTTTTTCGTCAACACTTTTGAAAGGAATCGCAAATGCATAGCCGGCGTGATATTCTCAAAGGGGGCATCCTCTCTGCCACCGGCCTTGGCTTAGGAAGTAAGGCGACAGAAACCTCGGCGCATCAACTTCACATCTCCAACAAACTCCTCCACGTGCAATTTGATCCCTCTACCGGGCAGCTTGCGATTGCTGCGGGAGGCCGGGTATTTGCAGTGGGCGAATTTATGGCTCCGGGTCACAGCGTCGGGAGCGTCGAAAGGCTGACAGACGAATCCTCCTTTGGCCCGGGGTGGGCTATTAACATTACTCCCGGGAACAATCGGATAGTGGTC
The DNA here is from genome assembly GCA_021805985.1 of Planctomycetota bacterium. GTDB lineage: Bacteria > Planctomycetota > Phycisphaerae > WQYP01 > WQYP01 > JAMDCX01. The sequence continues at coordinate 33,181 of JAJZDN010000040.1, forward strand.
AGAAACCAAACCCCATTTGTACTGATACGTCGCGATCCGCGTTCAACTGATCCTCGGACTCCGGGAAACCATATTCCCGTATATTCACCTGCGTTGAACCTCCCCGGGCCCTCTCATGCGGTGCGGGTGCTGGGTGCAGGGGGGTTAGCTGAACCGCAGCATAATCCGGGACAACATGTTTTTACAGCCATCGCCAATCCCACCACACGCTCGGGTGTCGTCGCCGGGCTGGTGCAAATTGACGCGGCCAGCGGAGTAGCCTTCACCAGCGTTCACGACGGGAAAGTGGTACTGCACCTGCAGAATCAATACGGCAGCGCTATTCCTCCGCAACTCAAGGAATTTGACGGTGACTGGTGGGCGATCGGCTATTTTGACGATGTCCGGGAAGGACTGGAATTATGGGCTAATGAATTCACACGGGTTAACCATGTTAAGCTCAAGCGTGGGCCTGTTGGCTATTGCACGTGGGCAACAGAAAAGCACGGCGGCTCGTCGGACCCCGCCGACCTTATCAGGCTGGCTGAATTCGAGTCCAAAAAATTCAGACCGTTCGGATTTAACTTTGTCCAGATCGACGATGGCTGGCAGGGTGGTAACGGCCGCAACGGCCCCGCCCGGCAATTCTGGCACGTTAATCCACACGGTCCCTACGCCAGTGGAATCAAGCCGGTGGCAGACAAACTTAAAACCATGGAGCTTGTTGCCGGCCTCTGGATGCTGCCATTCGGCACCGACTGGAAAGACCCGCAATGCGCCTTCCTTCTCCCCCTGGTGGTACGCAAAAAAAATGGTGAGCCTTACGAAACGGCTTGGGGCGGCACATCCTTGGATATGACCAATCCCAAGGCCCGAGACTTTGTCAGTAGCCTGATCAGCCGCGCTGTCAGGCAGTGGGGATTTGACTACCTCAAACTTGACGGCATGTACACAGGTCTCGCTGTAAAACAGACGTACGCCAACATGAGCTACGTAGCCGACGACTATGGCGACGCCGTGTTTGCCGATAAAGATATGTCCAACATGCAAGCGGCACGATCAGGACTGCACACCGTACGGAAAGCCGCTGGTGAGGCGACGTTCATTCTCGGTTGCTGCACGCCCCAGAACCAGCGGTCCCTGGGTATGACCCTGGGATTAGTCGACGCCATGCGAATTGGTCCGGATAACGACCCCCAATGGAACGGAATGATGAACGGCGTATATGCCGGATCGCGCACGTATTTCCTGAACGGCCGGGTCTGGTGGAATGACCCCGACACGATCTATGCGCGAAGTGCGGTCCCTCGACACGAATTCCTTTGTTACGGTTCTTGGGTAACACTTGCGGGTTTTCTACAAATTTCCAGCGACTGGGCACCTGATTACTCTCAACAGCGTATTGCCGATCTGCAATGCCTGATGCCGTCCCACCAACTCAACACGGTTCGCCCCGTCGATATTCTGGAAAATGATCCACCGCGCCTCTGGATATTGCGCTACACGGTCAGCGGGCAAGAACATCATGTGCTGGGCCTGTTTAATTGGGGCGGCACCTCATGGTCACCCCAGGTAAATGCCGCCGCTGTCGGATTGGATACAGCGGCTGATTACACCGCCTACGATTTCTGGGCTGATAAGCCTCTTTCCGGACTGGCCGATTTAGCCGCCCCCATTGCAGGGCACGCGTGTCGCATCATTGCCTTGCGAAAAGCCGCTTTAATCCCCCAGGTGGTCAGCACCTCCCGGCATGTCACGCAGGGAGCGATCGACCTTCTGTCGGAGCATTTTGACGCCACATCCAACGTACTGTCGGGTACCAGCCTGCTCGTAGCCGACGCGCCGTACACCCTGCGGATTGATTTGGGGCTGAATTGGCACCAGATCTCCGTTCGCTTGGTAAACGCTGTAACCGCAGAACATGAAAACCCGGTGCGCTGTACCTTCAAAACCAACCGCCAATGGGCATTTGTGCAGATGATCTCCCCGCAGAGCGGTCCAGTAAAGTGGCAAATGACCTTTCATCCCGTGACAGTGAAATGACCACCGAGGATTATCTAGGAGCCTCTCCGAGTAATCGCAATCCCGGCCATTACTCGGACAGGCTCCTACTGCTACGAACCAACCACCGGGTTGTCACCACGGTGCTCCATGACACGATGCGCCCCAATGCGATAACGCAACTGTAACCCGCAACCCGTAACCTCGCCCCCCCCCTTGACTCGCCCGTTTTGATGGTTATTATCAAGTGAGGGGAAAATAGTTGACCACAAGAAGCGTGAAGGGGCTTCAGGTTTCAGATTTTAAAACCGTTGCGTTTTACCTGATGGCTCGGGCGGCGCACTTAAAGCTTTAAGAGATATTCAGAGCCGTGCTCAATACCCCCCAAGAAGTGGGGATTCGGTTAGGAGCCTGTCCGAGTAATGGCCGGGATTGCGATGGGTCTGAAATGTCCCGTATGCGCGGCGGAGGATCGAGCCGACTCTTAATAATGAGTCTGCGAGATCCGACAACAAAACAGGCGGGGCATTTCAGGCCCACCCTGCGGGGCGGTGTGCTTTTTGGCCCCCCTCGGCGGCGCGGCTCCTCGGAGTACCATCCGTGTCAGGTACGCCATCGTCGCCGCTTCTTGATAGGAGCCAAAAATCACGCCGTCGCAACCCGGCGATTACTCGGACAGGCTCCTAGGTCGTTTTTTTGAAAGAGGGGCGGCAGGCCAAAAAAGGTTTTCCGCGGACAGGCTCTCGGTTGGGGCAATATGGTTGTTTTGTGGGTTCTCGGTTTCATTTTTGTCGGCCATTGCGGCTGGCGTGGAAAAGAGGCCAATTGTTTGTTTTACGGAGTAAAGTTATGAAATCCATGAAGAACACGCTTATGTTGGCAATGGTTGCCGCAGGATGCGCAGCGGCCGGCACGGCCCAGGCGGGTGTGGTTGACATTCAGTTCCTGCTGACCGGTGGTAGCCCGGCCACGTCATTTAGTGGCAGCCAGGGCGCTTACACGGGCGATGGCCTGACCTCTCCGACTTGGAATGCTATCCCAGCGACGAGTGACGCCACCACTGGCTCGGCAAGCAATCTTACCGCCTCGGATGGCATAGCGACCACCGAGGGCGTCACCTTCACCAAGACCACCGGTTACGTCAGCAGTTCCTCATATACCAACGCTCTGTTTCAGAGTTATTTGATATCCAACCCCGCAGGCAGCGGCCCGGGAACGGGGACAGTCACACTTAGTGGTTTGGCTGATGGTGGGAGCTATCAACTTTACCTGTATAGCGGGGACGGCGCGTACAATAATGCGATAACCGATTTCGCTGTCACCACGGGCACCGGCAGCCCGGCCGCAGGCAGCAATGCCGGCGTAGTCAACGTGAACAACGGGAACCTCGGCTTTACCGAAAATACCAACTACGTGGTTTTCAATGCCATTGCGAGTACTACCGGTAACTTGGCAATAAGCTATACCGGCGGCACGCCGAGCCATGGTGAAGCCGATATCAGCGGTTTGCAGGTCATCAGCGGTGCGGCAGCGGTTCCTGCGCCAGCCACCCTCGCCCTGTTCAGCGCCGGCGCGTTAGGGCTATTGCTGGTGGGCCGAAAACGCAAGAGCGCCTGAAGCGGAGCTGCACAGCCTTCCTGGAGCATTCCCTGAAAGGCACCAAAACCAGCCACCGTAATTCCGAAAAAAAACAATCCCGCAGCCTGGGCTTAGTAAAAGCCCAGGCTGCTTTTTTTTCGGAGCGAGCACCCGCGGGGCGGCCGAGGTTACGGGTTACAGGTTACGGGTTACAGGGACGCGGCGGGTTGCGTTATCGCATTGGGGCGCATCGTGTCATTGAGCACCGTGGTGACAACCCGGTGGTTGGTTGGGGTAACCGCGGATTACGCGGATAGCGCGGATGGAGGGGGGAGACGAGGTTACGGGTTACAGAGCGTGTCAGTAATTGCAGTAATTGCAGTATCATCAGTACATTCAGAACCTGGAACCTGGAATCTGGAATCTGGAATCTGGAATGCCGAACGTACTGCCAATACCGATAGTATTGATAATACTGATAATACTGAATGTACTGAAGCCTCCCGTCCGTTAAGCTGGGTTAATCCGTTAAATCTGTGGATCCCCCGGGCCGAGGAGTTAGGAGTTAGGAGTTAGGAGTTAGAAGTTTCTGGAAGCGCTGTCGCTTTCCCATTTCGACGGATGGAGAAGCACTGTAACGCCTGCCCCCCGTCGTGTCCGCCATGCAGGCAAGGCGCCCGCGTTACACGCGGGGGGGGGGCGAGGTTACGGGTTACAGGGGACAGTGTTGCAGAACGCAGGAGCTAGGAGCTAGTACGACAGCGCTATAAAAACTCGTTATCTTTTTTCCTGCGTCTTCGGCTGGCGTAAGAAGCGGCGTTGCGTATCTGGTAGTAGGCACAACAATTAAGCAGCCACCGTCGGGTACG
>JAJZDN010000145.1 GCA_021805985.1 Planctomycetota bacterium
ACTTGTCAAAAGGCTCAAAGCGACGCGCGTGCTGGTCCTGACCTTCAAACCTGCCGTGGAGGACGCATGGCAGGCGGATCTCGAATCTCATGTGGATTTCGACGGCTGGCAATATCTCTCACGCAGTTCCGAATGTGATCCATCTAACGTTCATACCAAGAAACCAATCGTTTATTTTGGCTCTTTTCAGGACATGTTGGGCCGCGACAAGGTGGGAAACATTAAGGCCAAGAACAAATGGCTCCATAAAATGAAGTGGGACCTGGTCATCTTCGATGAATACCATTTCGGTGCGTGGCGTGACACCGCGAAGGAGTTATTTGAAGGTGAAGATGATGCAGTCGCTAAAGAGGAGGCTAAACTCGAATATGCCGCCAGCCTGGAAAGCGTAAACGAGGATCTCAGCGTACTCTCGGCGAAGGAAATTGAATTTCTACCAATTAGAACCAGGGCATACCTATATCTCTCCGGGACGCCGTTCAAGGCTTTGGCAACGGGCGAGTTCATCGAGGAGCAGATATTCAATTGGACCTATACCGACGAACAACGAGCCAAAGAAAAGTTCGCAGAGAAGAATCCGAAAAAGTGGAATCCCTATGGTGCCCTACCGCAGTTGCGGTTGCTTACCTATCAAATGCCGGATGAATTGGTGGCAATAGCAAGCGCCGGGGAGTTCAATGAATTTGATCTAAATGCCTTCTTCGAGGCCTCTGGCACCGGCAAAAATGCGAAGTTTAAGCATAAGAACGATGTGCAGAAGTGGTTGGACATCATCCGTGGTGGATATGCCCCTAAAGCGCTGCAACATCTCAAAACCGGTACGCGGCCACCATTTCCATATTCAGATGTGCGACTGCTTCCGTATCTCCAGCATTCCCTCTGGTTCCTGCCGAATGTCGCAGCCTGTCACGCGATGGCGAATCTGCTGGCCGAGAAAAACAATGTTTTCTGGCGCGAGTACCACGTGATAACCGCAGCTGGTGCCAAAGCGGGAATCGGCCTGGAGGCACTACCGCCCGTGCGCGAGGCCATCGGCAGTGGATTTGGCACCAAGACTATAGCTCTTTCCTGCGGGAAACTCACCACGGGCATCACGGTGCCACAATGGTCGTCGATTCTGATGCTGCGCAACCTGAAGTCGCCGGAGAGTTATTTCCAGGCAGCTTTCCGTGTGCAGTCACCGTGGTCCATCAAGAATCCCAATGGTGACAATCCGAACGAAGAGGAAATCCTAAAGCCACTCTGTTTCGTGTTCGACTTTGCACCCACACGGGCGCTGCGGCAGCTTTCCGAATATGGGATCGGGCTCTCACCGAACGAAAGGAATCCGGAAAATGCGGTCAGGGACCTCGTGTCCTTTTTGCCCGTGTTGGCCTACGATGGCGCGAATATGACGCAGATCGATGCGGGCGGCATTCTCGACATTGCAATGGCCGGAACCTCGGCCACGCTGCTTGCTCGTAAATGGGAAAGCGCATTGCTCGTCAACGTGGATAATGACACTTTACAACGTATCCTTGACAACCCCGAGGCGATGGCCGCTGTGGAGCGCATCGAGGGTTGGCGGTCGCTTGGCGACAACATCATCGAAACGATCATTAACAAGAGCGAAATGGTCAAAAAACTTAAGAATAAGGCAAAAGGTCAGGATTTATCGGCGAAAGAAATGGCGCAGCTCACAGAAGAGGAGAAGGAGTTCAAATCTAAGCGGAAGTTGGTGCAGGAGAAGCTTATCAAATTCGCGACGCGCATTCCGGCATTCATGTATCTGACCGATTTCAGGGAGAACACACTACAAGACGTGATCACTAAGATTGACAAAGCGCTATTCGAGACGGTCACGGGTCTGACGGTAAAGGATTTTCACCTTCTCGTTCGACTCAAGGTATTCAACACAGAACAGATGAATCAGGCCGTATTCGCATTCCGGCGGTATGAAGATGCCTCTTTGCGATACACCGGCATTGACAGCCACGAGGGGCTTAGTCATTACGGTCTTTATGACACTGTGGTAGCGCGCCAATAAGGATTGAGAAGGTATTGATCGCGATCGTGTCGGAGCAGTGCGAGGCGCAAGCCGCAGATGCCGGTGGAAAATCTGGCGGAATCATTACAAGTGGCATTTGATGCCGGAGCCAGCCGAATGCTTTTACCCATCGTCAGCGTTCAGGACATCACCACAGTGCCCGGCGAATTATTCGCCAAGTTCCAAACCAGCTTCTACGCCGCCCCGGCGGATGCAGTATTTAAGGCGTTGGGGGTGATGTGAAGGGGCAGTGTAGGGTCGGTTGAACAGCGGGTAGACGATGGCGTTGTTTTTTATAGGAGGCTCCAATGGGAATAGAAGATCAACCAGGGCGGAATGACAACGTAGTGGGTGAGAGGCCAAAATTTGCAAACAGCGTTGAGGATTTAATTTCGTTTGCCGGAGCAGCCGAAAATGGCTTTCGTCAGGGATTACGCAACATTGAGCCATTACGTAAGCGATTGGACGAAAATGCATGGCCTGACTTTGGCAAACAGATAAAACCTATTCCAGATACATACCCCGTACCGGTTTGGTTCCGTGGCCAGCCGCTGCTTGGAGAGGGCCTAAAGCCCAAGTGTCGGCGCAAGACATATTCGCATGTGGCTCAGGATGAGAACAATTTTCTTGCGCAGTTTATGCGGGAGGCACATGCACGTTCAGCAGAAATGCTTCCCGCCGAACATGATTATGCCGGATGGCTGGCGCTGGCTCAGCACCATGGGCTGCCCACGCGGTTGCTGGATTGGTCAGGCTCGATACTGGTCGCGGCATTTTTCGCGACCGAAGAGTGTAGCGCGGAGGACGGAATTATTTACGCATTATCTCCGGCGTTGTTAAACGCCTACCTCGGAGAACGGATCGGCCCCACCATGCTGATTTTAGAGAACCGGGATGCCACTGTTAACATTCTCCGCGAGCGGTTCGACCTGTTGACCGAGGATGGGAGAGGCAAGGCAATTGCTTACAGTTGGCAATGTCTCAAAGCAAAAACACTCAGCGAGCGGGAATCGGATCGCGTGTGGCCAGTGCTGACGAATGCCGAAACTACAGAGCTGATCGCGGGTGCATTCGGCGTATCAGACCCCACAAATAGTAAGATACTCGCGGTTGCACCAAGGGAAATGACCCGGCGCATCATGCAGCAGTTGGGCTTTTTCACTATCCATGGTGGCGGCAGTGGGCCATTAGAAAAAGCCCCGAACCACAGCGATTTCCTTTTGGAAATTAAAATCCCAGCGACGGAAAAAAGGAACATCCGCAGTCAATTAAGGCTGCTTGGAATCACACGCAGCCATCTTTTCCCTGATTTAGACAATCTCGCCACGGAATTAGTCGATGACTATACAAACATCCGCCCCTCTTAATGGCACTTTTCCCCAGTCAGCGACTATAATCTACCCTGTGGCCAACAGCGAGCGTGATTATGGGCAAAAAGTTTAAGGGAAAAGCCTGTGCATACTGCGGAACTGGGGATGCGGGCACCGCAGACCATGTGTTTGCAAGGGAATTTTTTTTATTGGAAGACAGGAATAGTCTCCCAAAGGTGCCAGCGTGCCCGCGTTGTAACAGGGAGAAATCAAAGCTTGAGCACTATGCCACAGCAGTGCTGCCACTTGCCGGGCGTCATCCCGCGGCCATCCAAAATTGCTTAGAGAATGCTCCAAGGCGGCTGCAGAAGAATGAACCACTGCGCAGCGAACTGGATCGCGGACGAGGCCAAAGGTGGGGCACCTCGCCAGCGGGCTTGATTGTTCCCGAAACAACGTTACCTGTCGATCCGAAACTCCTGACAGGCTTATATTCCTATATAGCCGCAGGATTAAGCTGGTACCACTGGGAGGTTCACGTACTCCCGAACAATCTCGCAGTTCAGTTCCTCACAAGCGAATCGGATCGCTGCCTGCGTTCCACCCTGATTCCGAGACCAGACTGTATCCCTGTCGAGAGGAACCTCGGAAACGGCACAGTTATCTATAATGGGTTCCGCTTATCAAGCAATTTCTTGGGAGTGGCGGTTTGGTTCATTTCGATCTACGGCGTCCACTTTGGAAATGAAAACGCATCTGTCGGTGTGTGTCGTAAGGTCGGTGTCTTTATAACTTTCCTCAATTGATTCAACTGCATCCAGTGGAAAGTTCATTTAAGCCAGGGCCGGAAGCTTTGCCTAACCCCGGTGTCCCCTAATCTTGCAGTCCATCTCCAGCAAGCAACTTCACATCCAACCCCTCAATTTCCTTGAGGCTCTTACCGGCAATGCCCTGCAGGTCGCCGTACATGCCAACGGTGGCCTGCATCACGCGTTCAATTTGTGATTCTCTTTTCGCCCATTGTTTGGTAATCGCCTTTTTCTCTGAATTCAGATCATCCTGCATGGATGTGAATGCTTCTACAATTGCTGCCACACGCTGGCGAAAATGCGGGCCGGTCAAATAATCGTACACCATACCCATTTTGGTCTGCTGGCCTTCGCCAGTTTGCCGGGCGGCGGCAAGTTCCATCAGTGATTGCCGCAGTGCCATGGCCACAGGCAACGCACATGCCGCTGACGTAACCCATACGCCATCAATGAAATCGAATGTTTCCACCCCGTCCGGCAAAACCTTGGAAACGATCACCGCAAGTTCCGCCTTGGCGGCCCGCTGATCATCGCGCAATTTAGCCAGCCAAAGATCACTCCAGTTTTTGGTGCGTTTGGCTTCCCACAAGATTGTGCCGCAGGCTTGGCCACCGGGACTAAAGACACGTTGCAGCACATCGCCGCCGAATTCGCCCTTGGGTACCGGTTCAATGGTGTCGCGCGGGAATTTGCTGCGGAGCGTACTTTCCAATTCCAATTCCTGCACTTCGCCCTGCAATTGCTGGGAACCCTGTTCCGCTTTCTGTTTGAGTTCCTCAATTTTCTGTTGCATGGAAGCAATCGTGTGCTCTTTTTCCGTCAGACTAAGTTTGAGGCTGTCTTCCGCTTCCTTGCGGGCTTTGTCGCGGGCCTGCCCCAAACCCGCCTGAACCTGCTTTTCAATGTTCAGTTCCATTTCCCGTTTGGCATCATCCAACTCTCTTTGCTTGCGGATCAGGTCCGCCTGGGCTTTTTGTGCTTCAGCCAGCTTGGCATCGCGTTCTTTCATCACCGCCTGAAGATTGGTGATTTCATCAGCCTTTTGCCTGAGTTCATTGGACAACAGCAACTTGGCCTTTTTCGCCTCATCAGCGGCAATGGCTGTGCGTTGAGTCTCCAGTTTGGCCGTTACCTGGTCATCAATGGAAGCTCGCGCCGCAGCGACCGCCGCCTCTTTTTCCCGAATGGCAACTTCCCGTTTGGCAACCTCTGAATTATTGCGCGCGATCTTTTCTTCCAGTTCACTGCGCACCGCCGCAACCAACGGCGCAGCCAAGGATTCCGTGAGTTTTATCTCGGTACCACATTTCGGACAGATAATCGTCGGCTCAGCCACAAGAAATTTCCCGCAACAGATTTTCCAACAGTATAATCCGATCTGCCATTAGTGAAAGAGCACCGCAAACTGTCGCGAATATTGAATATCGCACAGTTGCCCGCCGCGTAACCCCCTCGCCCACGACAGCCCCACAACCGGACTACTTTCCCCCACGCACCACTTTCCGCAAGCGCAGCGTTCAATAATGACCAATACTGTAAAACGACCCCTAGGTTCTAGGTTCCAGGTTCTAAATTCTAGGTTCTAGGTTCTAGGTTCTCGTTGTTCGTTGTTCGTTGAGCGCAGCGCCGTTAACCATATTTGCTCCCTGTTGAGGCATGGAAGCCGAAATCCCGATGCCGCAGGAGTCGGCTAATCGGGGTTAACCCGTCACCCGTCACCTGTAACCTAATTTGCTCCGTGATCAGTGAAAATTGTTATCTCCCCCCGCTCCCCCCTATAGCATGTCAACGGCACCGCTTGATTCTGGATTCTCAAGCGACGCCCCACGGCGCTTTCCGAATTTTTGATCTTTGATCTTTGCTCATTGATCATTAAGGCGGCTCGCCGCCGTTTGAAAAGTGAATAATACGCCACCAGTGTGAAACTGGACGATGGATGAAGTTGGAAGACAGAAGCCAATGAAGGAAACTATCCTAATTGGCATCGATATCCCCGCACGCACCCATCTAAAGCATTCGCAGCAACCCTGCGCCTCCGAAAATATTGATCAGTGATAACTGACCAGTGCTTTTTTGAGCGCAGTCCCGATGGCCACCAGGATTGCTCGTTGTAGCGAACCGCCCGCGCCCATTCCGCGCGCTCACCTGTTGAGGCAGGAATCCGAAATCCTCCCGGCGCGCCGGGACAGGAGCCGGATAATCGGGGCTCTACTGTTCACCTGTTCTAAATTCACCTGATCAAGCCGCCGCAGCGGCTACCCCCCCCCCCTTAAAAACAACTTGAGCAT
>JAJZDN010000146.1 GCA_021805985.1 Planctomycetota bacterium
CCAGGTCATCGTCGGCGGCCTGTTTACCTCCACCCTCCTGAACCTGATCATCCTGCCCACCCTGTCCGCCCGCTGGGCAAAATTCACCTGACCCCGCAGCGTGTATCCGCCGTGGCGTCCTTCGCAACGCCTCCATCTGTCCCGCCCGCATTTATTGCTTCGCCCTCACGCGTGTGTCTCGCACACATTAGCCCGGATATTTCATCGGTTTTAACAAATGGAAGCCCGATATTCTCGGATCGGTCGGGGCCGCGAAGAATTTTCCGTTTTTTTGAATAACGCGCAGACCGCTCCCCGGCCCCCCAATATCTATACATACTATTCTAATGCATGCGTTTTTCCTTTCTTTTCTTGTGGCCAATTCCGATTTACCCTGTGGTTTGTTGATCTATATGTAGTGCGGTCAATCCCCCGAGCTTTTCGCATACCAGTTTGAACAACGTCTGCAATGGATAGGCGCTGGAAAGGTGCAGCGCTAATCGGCGCACGCTGGTCTTCACCACCGCCCCAATTTTGAAGAGCTTCAACCGGATCGTATCTACCTGCGCGGTAGCCAGTTCCGTGCCCACCAGAACCGTACGCCGCAGATGATCGATCAGGATATAGGCGAATCCACTCAAGAGAACACGGAACTGGTTGGCCACAAAATCGTGGCAACTCGTACGATCCGCAAATAAACCAAGTTGTTGTTCCTTGATGTAATTCTCCGCCTGTCCCCGGGCACAATAGGTCGCGTCATATAAGCCTTGGGCATCTCCCTTCAGGCTGGTGACCACGAATCTCGGGTTCGGTCCCTCTGCGGTATGTTCCGCCTTCATGATGATCGGGCGTTTGTGATCCCACGTTTTGGCACCGTATTGTGTCCAGGCAAAGATCCGCTGCTTGACGCCGGTGGCCTGATATTGGGTCTCCGCCTCCCGCATCAACCCCCCGGCGATCTTCTCCAGTACCGGATTACGGGCCAGGCCGATGATGTAATCCACCTGATGCTTGTCACACCATCGCATCATTCGCCACCGACAAAAGCCGCTGTCCCCACGGAAGATGATTCTTACATTTGGCCAAACTTGCCGGAAACGCTTGACCAGCAGGCTCAAAATCGCCCAGGCATGATGGGCGGCACCGATATCACTGGGACGCAAATAGGAGCTCAGCAACTGGCTGCCACAGAACACATACAGGGGCAGGAAACAGTATTCATCGTAATACCCGTGGAAGAAGCGCCCTTCCTGGTGTCCATGAAGGGGATCATTGGTGGCGTCAAAATCCAGAATGAGTTCCTTGGGCGGCTCCCGGTGCGATTCGATGAACTGTTCCACCATCAGTGACGAAAGCTTAAAGCAGGTCTTTCGACTGACGCGATTCTCCAGTCGGCACAGGGTCGGCGGAGAGGCCAAGGGTTTTTCATCATCAACCCCCCGATTGGTAACAATCTGCCACAGGGGATCCTTACGCAGGCTCTGGTGGTCATTGAGGTCCTCCCAGCCGCAGGCAATAGCCATCACACGCTGGGCGATCATGGTGGTCTGTTGGTGCTCAATACAGTCCGGATCACGCGGATCAGGGATACAGGCCGACATACGCTTGACCAAATCCAGCCGCCGATCCGCCTCCCGCAATAACAGGGCCCCGGCATCCGACGTGATCTTCCCGCCATCAAACTCGATCAGCACTTTCTGCCGCCGGAGAGATGACAGTGAGATGGGTTTTGTGATACAGTCTGTCAACATGGCCTTGCCTCCTTGCAAAATCGATAAGTTGTACCAACACCTTGATTTTACAAGGTGCAGGGCCTGCGCGCAAGTCGCCGCTGGATAAAATTGATGAAATATCCGGGTTAATTGTGGTTTTCGTTCTTTTTTGCTTGACATCACGGACGGCCGCGCGTTATCGTTCTCGTGTCGCCGTCATTTTGGCGAAGTGCGCCGGAGCGGCAGCCGTTTCATATTCGGTTGCCTGATGGGGCGGAAATGGGTTTGCAGCAATTTGACGGAGCGGGCTTGTGTGTCGCAATTCACGATTTTTCTCGCCTACGTTCTCTCGGCCATGGGCCTTGCGATCTTGGTCGTCTGGTCGGAGGATGGGCCGGGAGCGTTTGTAAGGGAAAAAGTGCTGCGAAGACTTCTGCCCAAATCCGCGCACGGCGTTCTGGACTGTTACATCTGTTTCAGCTTCTGGACAGGGCTGGTACTCTCCGTTCCTTGGTGGTCAATGTACCGACAGGGTTGGCTATGGTTTGGCTGCCTGATGATTCCGGCGGTGTTCTGGCTCGTCACGGGCAAGTGGAAATGAGGCCGCAGCCTGATCAATTGTCGGTTCCGCAAAAGATATTTTCCCAGAAGAACTCGAAGAGGAATCCAATATGCAGGTTGTCGAACCGGTGTCCTGCAAGGCATATATCCGGCAGCTGGGAAATCTTGTAGAGCTTTTGGTAATACTCTCTTGGCCGACGGCGGATAAGGTCACGGCTTACAGCGAACTGCGCACCCCAGGTGAAACGGTATTCCGCAATGTCGCACTGTCGCTCAAGGAGACGCAGAAACGCCGCCTTGACGGGGCCGTCGGCTGTCTGATCGGCCCATCCCCAGTTCACAGCTTGGGTTATCGAGTGGCGGAAGTTGGGGTCAGACTTAAACGCTTCCTGCGCAAAGGCGTAGTTGCAGAAGGGCAGGGGACGGTGGAAAAAGGGATCCCCCTGCACGAAAAGAGTTCGCTCGGATAATGAATCGTAGCGGCTCACAATATGATGAAGATAAGTACCGTACTCACGACCTGTGTTCGGCAATGAAATAAACCGGCCGTCCTGCGGGTCCTTACAATACACCGTCGCGTTATTCGGATAGCATTCCGTCCAGGCCACATCTTCTTTGTATTTGGCTATGACGATTTCAAACTTGGTCCGGTCCGCAGGCACCGGAGTTTGTGGACGAAGCACGGCGCAGCCCGGCCCTGAACCCGATGAATCGGTGGTACGCCGTCGCAGTGTTCCGGGCCGCCAGCGCTGGGCCGGCAGCGCGTGCAGGTTTGCAGTCGTCATTTGGCCGTCAGACCAGCGCCAGATGGTTCCGCCGCATAACAGCGTGTCCGGGAGGTTCGGCGGCCGGTTCCAGCGCCGCGCCCGCAGGTGGTGCATGTCGGTGTAAATTCCACCGTTGGCGTGCAGGATGACGTTGCGTGCAAGTTCACGGCCCTCGGAGTTCAAAAGGCGATAGCTGCCTGCGACAGGCGGGCTTTGCCGGGAATCCATTTCTCTGGTGATTTCCTGAAACATCCTGTTACCTCCGGTTATACGCCGCTGTAATACCCTTCCGCCGTGGGTGCACACCCCGGCGGAAGTTGCAAGGCCATCGACGGCGTTTGGCGATGCGGCCCGACAACACTTTTCGTATCCCAGCTCTCGCTCCACCGCCGCCAGCGCTGACGCGATTACCTGGTGCATATCGTAGTAGCGGTAGCTTCCCAACCGCCCGCCGAAGATCACGTTGCGCGGTTTGAGCCTGCGGTATTCCGTCGCAATCGCCTCATTGGCGGTGCTGTTAATTGGGTAATATGGCTCCGCCGCCCGCGTCCACGGCATCGGATACTCGCGCGTGATGATGGTATGCGAAAGCCGTTGCTCCAGCGACGGCTGGAAATGCTTGAACTCGGTGATCCGTGTGAAGGGCACATCCGTGTCGCAGTAATTCACGATGGTGCCGCCCTGAAAATCCTCGATCGCCAGGCGCTGGGTTTCAAAACGAAGCGTGCGATGGTCCAATGACCCGCGACAATAATCGAAGAAGCGGTCAATTGGCCCCGTGTAGACAACTTTGTCTGCCAGCGCTTCGAGGTGCCCGCGGTTTGCGAAGAAATCCGTGTCCAGGCGCACATCCACGCCTTCAAGCAGTTTTTCGAAAATTGTCGTGTAGCCGCCGATGGGGATTCCTTGGTAACGGTCGTCAAAATAATCATCATTGAAATTCAGCCGGATCGGCAGTCGCTTCAATATTGAAGCGGGAAGTTGCCTTGGATCCGCGCCCCACTGCTTTTGGGTATAGCCGCGGAAAAACAACCCATAAATATCACGTCCCGCCTGGGAAAGGGCCCACTCTTCGAGGTTGGCGGGGTTGGCGATGGGTTCGCGTACGGAATCCAGTTTCGCCCGCGCCTGTTCCGGAGTGGTGACGCCCCACAATTGATGCAGGGTCAAGAGGTTAATTGGCAGCGAATACAGTCGGCCCCGGCAGCAGGCCTTGACCTTATGCCGGTAAAGATGGAATTCCGCAAATCGCCGGACATAGTCCCAAACCCGCTGACTGTTGGTGTGGAAAATATGCGGGCCGTAACGGTGGACATCAATACCGCCGAGAGACTCCGTAAAACAGTTGCCGCCGATGTGGTCGCGTTTGTCGATCACGAGGCACCGACGGCCTGCGTCAGTCATTTCCCTTGCGAACACCGAGCCGTAAAATCCGGCCCCCACAATCAGGTAATCGAATGCTGGCATGGTTGTAATTCCACCTTTTTTGTCAAGCCCGCTTGACAAGTTCGCGAGCGACCATTATAAGCCGCCTAAAGATATATTAAACAGCCATAAAATCAACGTGTGAAGATATGCCAGCAAAACCGGGAAATCACACCGCCAAAACGCCGCCGGATCGCCATGGCCAAAGCGGAAATCACGCACCAGTGGGCATTGCGCCGTTCCCGGTAAAAGTCGCACCTTGGCCAGGGCGGCTGTTTTCACATGGCGGTACTGTTCGCGAGGCGTTGATGCGTCAGCGAGAGCAAGCCGCACGGCGGCACCTCTCCGCAACGCAGCGGCAATGCTGTCAAGGCCGTCAGTTGCATGGATGAAATATCCGCTTCGCGTCAGGCGGGGCTTGGATAATAAAGTGAGAAAAGTGGCGCGGAGGCAACGTATAGCAGTGGTTACCGCTGTCACCCTCGCGAACTATCGGAGATTCGTACCATGAGCTACCAGCCCAATAATCGATGGAATCCGACGAACCCTTGCCCCACCTGTCCTTGTCCGTTACCGCTCGGCGGTGCGGGCGGTGGCGGAGGTGGCGGAGGTGGCGGAGGTGGTGGCGGGGGCAACGGAACCGGCCCGGGGATCGGCGGCGGTGGCATGCCGATGGCCATCCGGGCTGCGGCGACCGCAGCTACCGGCGGCACGACTACGGCACACCCGGCGCCGATAGGAATTGGGCACGGTGGTTCCCCCGGATATCACGGCTGGGGCGGCGGCATCCGGTCATTGCCGCCAGCACCGGTTGGCGGGCACGGACTGGGCCGACCTCTTGGCATCGTTTCCGGAATCAACCCCGGCGGTCCCATGCAGCATGGCCACGGAGTTACAGGCGGATCGGGGGGCGGTTCGGGAATTGTGCCGCAACCGGTTCCATCGCAGCGCGGCGGCTCCGGCGGCACGGGTAGCCAACCGGTTCCCGGCGTCACAGCAAGGCCTCTTGGCACCGGTGCCAGCAGACCAATCCCAACGCTGGCGGCCGGAATGCCGGGCGTTTCGTTGGGAAACGGCCAACTCACCTTCACCATTGATCTCATGGCGCTTGCCGCGTTGGGCCAGAGCGCATGGTCGCTGGATTTGAATTACCTTTCCGGAGCCGGATTGGATTCATTGCTCGGAATTGGCTTCAACTTCACCCAAGGATCGGTGCTTAGCGCCGTTCCCGGCGGCGTGCAGATCGTCAGCGGTGCCAACTCCTTGGAGAGCTTTACGGCCTTGGGCAGTGGCCAATACTCGTCAGCGGGCAATAACACCTCGTCGACGCTTGTCCGCCACAACATCGGGTTGGTTACTGAAACTTTTACGCTCACCAGCGGCGACGGTACCGTGGCCACTTATTCCGGAATAAATTCGCTGGTCGCCGTGCCGGGCAGGCTGGTCGCTTCTGCCGACCGTTACGGCAACACCCAGAGCTTTACTTGGGCGACGGCTGGCGGCGTCGCGCAGCTCACGAGCGTGACGGACGGCTATGGCCGCACGGTCAAATACAGCTATTACGGTTCGGAATACCGGTACAAGCTTCAGCAGGCCACGGACTATCTTGGGCGGCAAGCTAATTTTCAATATGATTCCGCAGGGCACCTGGTCGCAGCGGTACTGCCGTCCATCAACAAGGCCGTAGCGGGCAACGGCTTTTTGGGCGGCACGGCCTATGTATTTCAATACGATGTAAATAATCCGCGTCCGCAACGCCAGAATGATCTCATCGCGATATGGTACCCCAATGAGGTGCAGCCCTATCTGAACGCCGTGGCCGGCAGCACCGGATTCCGCACGGTGGACACCGCTTCGGTGTATGCCTCTGCGACCCCGCGTTACCAGATATCCTATGGCCAGGACCCCACCGACGCCGACATGTGGGGTCGGGTGAGCAGCGTCACCGCCGGCGGCA